>QNER01000541.1 GCA_003646175.1 Candidatus Parabeggiatoa sp. nov. 1 | reverse complement strand
CAACTGCTGGAACCTGATTTTCACCAGCCTAGGCAGTGCCTACAAAACAATGTAGGTGCTTTTTGCATCTTCTATAAAAATAAATGGGTTACAGACGAAAACTCGGCCATTTTGACACTGAACACTGTTCTCGGTATCAGTTTTTTGGGCTCAAAAAAAAATGATACCGAAAAAGTTATTGGGCACTCATGGGTAAACCACATGTTAAAATGGATACTGTCCATCAAGGGATAGCATCCGTAAAATCCCATATCACTCTATAGAGACTATTTACAATCTAAAATCCAAAATCCAAATGATGACTTTTCCAATTGATTTTCACATTGCCGGGCTGGTAATCGACACTCACCTGGTTTTTGAAATTCTCGCCTACCTTATAGGATTCAAATACTATTCAAGCCTCAGAAAAAAAGCCCCCGACAAAATCACCTCTGAACAAAGGCTCTGGATTATCATTGGCGGTGCATTGGCGGCTGCGATTTTTTCCAAGTTACTTGGTTTTTTAGAACACCCTGCCAACAAAACACCATTTATTTATTAGCCAGCAAAACCATTGTGGGTGGTATATTGGGTGAAAAAACTGTTGGGCGTAAAACATTCGTCAGGTGATCTATTTTGTTATCCCCTTATTCTTGGGATGATGATTGGTCGAATTGGCTGTTTTTTGTCAGGCGTTGAAGATGCTACGCATGGTTTACCCACTAATTTTATTCTGGGCATGAATCTTGGCGATGGCATTAATAGACATCCCACCGCCCTCTATGAAATTTTTATGCTGATGTTAATTTGGCTATTACTAATAGGCATAAAAAAACAGATAATACGGGCTGATGGTAGTTTATTCAAACTATTTATGGTTTTTTATCTAAGCTGGCGGTTTGGGATTGAATTTATCAAACCAATATACAAATATGAACCGATTGGGCTTTCGGCAATACAATTAGCCTGTCTCGCCGGACTGGTTTATTATTATAAAGTGATACTGTTTCCTTGGACACTCATTAAAAAACAACCATTTAGTCCACCCTAGGAGTCTGTCCGACTTAATGGCTAACTTATTGTTTATACGGAAATTTTAATGTCACACTCCATTGGTAAATCACTTGTATATCAATCACTTAACACAACAAGCCCGACAGACTGCTAGCCTGTTGAAAAACGACAAGGATTATTTAATAGCTCATGTGACGCACACAGCTTCAAAATGAGTCCAGAGGGGCAACCATAAAGGATTGCCCCTTTAACTCTCAATGTAGGGGCAATCGTAGCGTAAGCCCGGGAGCCAAACATCATCATCGTATGGAACTTAGCTTTTATTGTAATGGCACGCACGATAAAATTTTGGTTGTGCAAGAACAGCCAGGTAGTTACACTGGCTTTAATAATACGCACCTTCGGTTATTCTTATTTATCCTTGCCTATAGTTTTCAAAGGCCTATTTAAGTTATAGGTAGCAATTTTGGTTAAATAAGTTTCACAAATAAAAAATAAGTGCTAATTTGTCAATAACTTAATTGATGCCAATGTGAAATTATTTACCTGAAAAACGGCATGGTTCAAAAATGGCGAATTGAAGGTGGCACTTGGAGTCCAAAGCGCAGCTTTGTGGGTCAATAACAAAGCTGCGCTTTGAACTCCTGAGATCAGTCAAGCGTTACCCTGAATTGAACCATGCCTGAAAAACTATAGGCGAACTTGGAACGAAAGGCTAGGAACGAAAGGCGAGACTCCTAGCGTGGTAGTAATGAAGAGCGAATGTGAGGAGCAATGGTTTTTAAGAGCAAGAAGTTCATCTTTCTTCCAAAGTGTCGCCGCGATAAAGAGTAGCCGAACGAAAATTTAGCGTGATTATTGAAATGTGACATTGTTGAGTTAAACACAATTGGCAACTCTCCCAAAACCCAAGCCATTGACTTTTTAAGACAATTTTAGGGGGGAATATCCAAATGGAACCCATTATCCACAAATATCTTGAGTCACTGAAATTAGGAAATATTCAAGTATTCAAGAACATGGCAATTGTGCCACTCACCGCCCCGGCTGATGATGGTCTTGAATACCTCACCTTGCAAGAAGCGTTAGATCAACAAATGCTTAAAGTCACTGAAATAAGTGATTCGGGTTCAGTACCCGAGTTGAAAGTGACTAACACATCCGCACAATATGTGCTATTGCTTGATGGCGAAGAATTGATGGGTGCTAAACAAAATCGTGTACTGACAACGACGATTTTGCTCAAACCAAATTCCGAAACGATCATTCCAGTCAGTTGCACAGAACAGGGACGGTGGGGGTACAATTCACCAGAATTTTCGAGTTCAGGACACATGATGTCCAAAAAGGTCAGGTTTACACAAGCACATTCTGTGCATGAATCGCTGCGCCGAGAGCAGGGTCACCGCTCAGATCAAGGCGCAGTCTGGGAGGAAATTAGCCAATTATCAGCAGAGGCAGAGGTGGCATCACCAACCGGCGCGATGCGGGATGTCTATGAATCAAAGGCAAGTACGCTGGCAGAGTATGAAAAAGCGTTTGAGTGGCAGCCTAAGCAGCAAGGCATGTTGGTGATAATCGATGGGGAAATTGTGGGTTTTGACCTACTTTCCCGTGCGTCCGCTTATCAAAAGTTGCACTCAAAACTGCTCAAAAGCTATGCCATGGATGCCATGCTCCAGCAAACTGAGCAGAGCAGTACACCATCTATTGATGATATGCAAGCCTTTTTAGCAACCGCAAAAAGCTGCACGGCGCAACATTACCCCTCAGTTGGGTACGGGGACGATTACAGATTTGAAGGAAAAACAATGATTGGCTCTGCTCTTGTGGCAGATGGCGGTGTGATTCATACCGCATTTTTCAAGAGCGCGGAAAACGAGAGTAACGAAAAGATGGCGGGGTATCAGCAACGGCGGGCGTATAGAAGTGTGAAGGATTAAGTATCGGGTGGGTTTCAACAACCCACCCTATAATCCTCCATAAATAGTTTTGTCCCTCTTCGAGGATTTTGCACCAAACTTTTCTGAATAGCCATAATTTCTTTTAAAAAATCTATGGGAGGAATGTTTTATTTTCATAATGGATATTCAGTCACTGTAACTTACTGATCAACTGAGTAAGTGCATTGCCATTATGCGCTTGCCAATATTGTTCGGGACTGACTCCTGACTTTTGACAATCCTTTATCAAACAATCGCTCAAATTTTGTAATTTAAGTTGAACATGTTTTCGGTTAGACGGTTCGTTATCAATAAGGCTAAGCACACCGTCTCTCCATCTTTCACAAATAACCCAACCGCTGGGCATTTGTTCTGCGACAAATTCTCTGCCTAAAATTTTCATGGTTTTATCCTCCAAAATTGATAATTGATTAATCCATTTATTGCTACACAGGCAGAATCATGCCGGCGGAGCAAAATTTCTTATGTCTGCTCTTATGTATTAAGTATAGCCGGCCGTTTTTGTGCCAGTACCGCTCACTGGTATAGTTGTGAAAGAATAATTTGCCTTGCTTGAAAATAACAAATCTCAAGGTTTTGATTTCCAAGCTAAAGTTTTTTGTGTACAAAAAACTTTAGCCTAGAACTGATAATTAGATAACTGATAATTGAAAAACTATGTGGAAAAAGTTTTGTCTATCGCTTTTTTTGGAATTGGAAATTAGGAAGGGAAATTTGATATAAAAAACCGGGTTCATTACCCTATTTTTTTGAAAAAAAGGTTGGCCATTATTTTGACCATGGGCGCACTCGCCGGAACCGGCGAAAAAAACTAAAGAATTTTGGCCACGGGCGCAGGAGCAAGTTTACAATTAGTGTTTGGGTTTTGGTTTGTTCATTTTCACCCTGAAACGTTGTGGACGGGGTTGTAAACCCTAGCCCGTTTGTGGCCGAAGTTATGATTTGCTATAGTCGGCCCAAAAATATTGATAACTATTGATATTGGCTGGACATTATCTAAAAAAACGTGACATTTTTTTTATTTTTAAAGTATCATTATAAATGCTTGAAGTGGTTAGCCTTCCACCAAAAAAAATGGACTCTCAAACATTCAAGTAACCCATTGCTACCAGACTTTGATGTGATAAAGGGCTGTGACGAACTTATTCATAATTGTTGAAATACATACGTAATGATGTATGCATGTTAATAGTTATCAATAACGTAATGATGTATGCATGTCAATAGTTATCAATAGAATTGCTATCTGAGACAATATTGTCAGTTGAAAAGGAATGTGCTGCTTTGGCTCATGGGACGACTAAGGTAACATAAAAAATTTTTGTATTGTTAAATCAATCGGTTATCAGGAATTTTTACACAATTCACCCACCTGAACAAATAATTTTTAAAATAATTTTTAATTTTTTCACTTTTTTCACTTGAAAAATGTCGACATTGGACTTAAATTAGAATCTACTAATATTATAGTTTACTAATATTCATTGAATCATGTATCCTTACCATCATCTTTTTTAAGCGGGGAGATGACGTTTTATTTTTAATGGTCAACAAGATATTGAACATTTGTCATTCCTGCGTTTGCCTGAATCTAGCACATAATTTTTGGATTGCAGCCTCCGCATTCATTACGAGTACTAAAGGAATGGTATATTGATTCTATTCACCCGACAATATGTTCAACTTCAATTTGACCACTACATAAATGACGCTTAATCCTTTTTGAGTGAGGTTGTTAGGAAGAATCACACAATTCCCCACCAGAGCAAATTTTTTAATCTTTTCACTTGAAAAAGGCCGACATTGGCCCTAAATTAGAGTTTGCTAATATTCATTGAATCATGTATAGTCGGCCCAAAAATATTGATAACTATTGATATTGGCTGGACATTATCTAAAAAAACGGTAACTACTCAGCACCGAAGGTGCTTATTATTATAGAAGTTCCCAGGGCGCAGCCCTGGGCTTTAATAAAACGCCCTTTCAGGGCTGAGTAGTTACAAAAAACGTGACATTTTTTTTATTTTTAAAGTATCATTATAAATGCTTGAAGTGGTTAGCCTTCCACAAAAAAAATGGATTCTCAAGCATTCAAGTAACCCTAAGCTCTCATTAGGCAAGGGGATAAAGGGCTGTGACGAACTTATTCATAATTGTTGAAAGACATACGTAATGATGTATGCATGTCAATAGTTATCAATATAATTGCTATCTGTTGGGTTGTTTTTTTGGTAAAGTAGTCTTATTATTAGATACTGACTCAGTGATGTGGGAACTGGATACACCCTTATTAAGAATTAATTGTTGTTGATTGATTACTGGCTCAGTGATGTGGGAACTGGATACACTTTTATTAATGATTATTAATTAATTAGTGCTAGGACAAAAAACATCTATTTATTTAGTGCTTGGACGAAAACCATCTGTGTCATTTCGAGCTTTGCTATAAATCTTGGATTTGACAGATTTTGAACTCAAGTCAAATGACAGTTAGGCAAGGAGTTTTCGTTCAGGCACTATCTAATATTTGATAGGTCATTTCGTTTTAGCGAAAAATCTTGTGGTTTTCAACAGTTAGCATTAAACACCAAAACCACAAAATTAAAGCCAATCAAAAAATGAAATTTTGACAAACAATAATTAGTTGTACTATAATTTTCCTTACTTCAACTGATAGATTAGCTTCAAAATCCTTGTCGTTACAGACATTACCGATTAAAAAGGTAATAACAAAGGTGATAGATGGTTTATTACCCAAGGGAGCTTACTCCTTAAACATAGTGCGACACGT
>QNER01000540.1 GCA_003646175.1 Candidatus Parabeggiatoa sp. nov. 1 | reverse complement strand
GTATGTAATAAAGGATTTTTAAGCGGATTGCTTGCCGTTCATTTGTTTGTCCGAGTTAATGTAACTCATTGATTTTAAAAGAATGGCCCCCAAGAAGCCCTCTCTATAAATCAGTTATTTAGGTGTCTTATGACAACGTTTCAAGGCTTTTTTTTTATAATCGCCTTCGTTTCAACACTGACATTAAGTACAACGAATTACGCGGATAAACGAATTGGTTTGGAGGTTGTTTAGGTTTTAAGGTTCAATCCGTTCATTCAACCGTGTACAAGTAATCAATAATACAACAGATTGACTCAACGAGACGAAAGTAAGTACAACGAATTACGCGGATAAACGAATTGGTTTGGAGGTTGTTTAGGTTTTAAGGTTCAATCCGTTCATTCAATTGTGTACAAGTAATCAATAATACAACGGATTGACTCAACGAGACGAAAGTACAACGAATTACGCGGATAAACGAATTTTAGTTAAAAAACCAATGTTTTGTCGAGCTGGCGGCTTTTTTGGGGGCCATGTTGTGAAATGGAATCATTTGATTTGAGTGATGGCCTTATTGATAAAAATTTCTAACAGGACAAGTGGGATACAGCCTTTTTTATAATATAGTATTTCATAAAAATAGGAGTCTAGGAGTTATCACAGACGTCCAAGATAAATCTTGGACTCCTGTTGGATTTTTCTAATCCATGCTTTTGTCTTTTGATGGTGGTAAATTATCATTGTCCATTAAAATTTCATGGGCTGGCCCTTCTAAATCATCAAATTGTCCCGATTTTATCGCCCACAAAAAGGCTAAGACAATTAATCCTATTAATATCAGCGATATAGGTATTAATAAATAGAGTATTTCCATTTTTCAGTGCTCATTTTCTCAGTGATCAGTTATCAGGGGTATTGTCATTAAGTTAAGCAAATTTCCGTTTTGCGTGAGCGCGATTTTTCATTTTTCAGTCGTCTCGTTCTCCAGGGAAGGCAATATCAAAAAAGCCTCAACCCTGAAGGGGTTGAATATGAATAGCCACAGGTGCAACCTGTGGGAAATGCGGGGGGTACGTGCCAACCCCGAAGGGGTTGAATGTGAACACGCATAATCTTGATATAATCAATAAAATTCAACCAGTTATACATTTCAACAAAAAAAGTTACAATCAGACATTTTGGTGTCTTGTGCGAACTTCCAAGCGAGTCGGCGGTGATTCCAACGTTTATCTTTTGGTGTTGGTTTAGTTGATGTATTCGGATGTTTGTCTAAGCCGGTTAATTCAAGTGTTCTTTGCGCCTGTTCGGCCGCATTGAGTGCTGGATTAATCTTAATAATACCGCCGGCTTTGTAAACAAAAGCACGAAAAGTATTGTCTAAATGGGGCCAATAATAATAAGACTGAGTTGTGTCATCACAGACTTTAGTCCCTTTAGCCGAATTGCAGTTGGTACAAGCCAACAAAAAATTATTCCATGATCGCTCAAGCTGTGGTTGACATTTATTGTCTTTGGATTGAATATGCTCCACTGCTAAATTGGTTGGGATAAATCTTTCACAATATGAACAATATTCACCGAGACGTTCCATTAAGTCAGGTTGAGCGTTTTCGTATTGCTTGTATTGTTTAGGTTGCCCCAAAGCATCAGTAGGTACATCGCCTCGTTCAATGGCTCTCATCCGATTTTCTCCTTAATCCTGCCGCTTCACGCTGCATTTCTAAAAAAGCATGATAGGCAATATTATCGCTAAAAGGGGCGGATAACTGATCCAAGCGATTTTCAAGTCGCTTTATCTCATCTGAAGGTGCTTCCTTGGCTTGCTCCAAGACATGGTAATATTCTTTAGCGGTTGCCATCATTTCTAAATAGCGTTGGCTACGTTGAGGTATTTTTACCCCCATCTGGTATTCGGCTATGTCTTCAATACTTTGATCTTCGTATTCAGCAGGTTCAGAATCATTCAGATCAATCAATTCGCCTTCACGCAAGGACTGAATAATGAAAGGAGAGTGAGTTGTTGCGATAAATTGAATCTTAGGAAAAGTCGTTTTTAAGCTATTGATTATTTTCCGTTGCCAATTGGGATGTAAGTGTAAATCAATTTCATCAATTAATACAACGCCAGGTGTTTCTATGGCAGCTTGATTTTCTAATTGTGGATTGAGCGAGGCGGCTTTATGGGCAATATCGGCTACCATTCCTAAAGTAATACGTTGCCCGTCACTGAGCATTTTGGTTGGTAGAATTTGTTCATTCGCTAAAGTCGCTATCAGTTTATCATGTGGAATATCAAAATAAACGGATTCACAACCTTCTAAGCAGTTTTTGACGGCCGCTCGTAAGCCTTCTAATACACCTATTGAGACTTTTCGCTGTAAGGCGGCAATTTCCATGGTTTTCAACCAGCGCAGAAGCCGTTTTTCATCGGAGGCTGGCTCTAGGCAACCTTTATATTCTGACAGGCGAGAGTTCGGTTTAATTGTTTTGAGTCGTTCTGTTTTTTGTATCCACAGTCTGCCTGTACCATAATAACTCAGTACTGGCAGTATTAGAGACTTATCACCTGTTCTCACTCTTTCCAACAATTGTTTGGCTTTATCAATGATAGGTTTTGCGTTTTTGTATGTTGTTCGACTTTTCTCGGATTTAGCTAAACTGCATTCCCAACTCATACGGGTTTCTACCACTTCTCCGCTACAACGCACGATGGCTGGGGGTTGTGGTTCAAGTTTGAGTTCGGCTCCCATTTGGTATCCGATATGACGCATTTCATCAGATTTGATAGGGCGGGAAGAGATATTATCAAATCCCTGAAACAGGGCAGATAAGCCGATTGTTAAGGCATCTAATATCGCCGTTTTTCCAGTCGCGTTATCACCACTGAGTACATTAAATTGTGGTGAAAAGTTGATGGTTTTGTGTTCAAATCCTTTGAAGTTCTGAACGAAAAGTTGGTCAATTCTCATGTTGTCTTTTTCAATGATCAGTTTTTCAGTTTTCAGGGGTATTGCCATTAAGTTAAGGAATAATGAAAAATTAACTTCCCCAAATGTCCTCATGGCACATCAATAGTGGTGTATAAATATTGAGGAAGTTATTTTTTTAGCAGTTCCTAAGCAAATTTCCTTTATACTACAAATAATAAGCAAAATTCAGTTTTGTGTGAGCGCGAGTTATTGAGTTGATTGCGGTAAAGCGATAAATCTTGGAGTCCTTTTGAACTGTGTCAGTGGATAGGGTCAATGCCATTAAGCGAACCGGTTGGAAAACCTCGAAAGTCCCTAAATACGCGAGGTTTCGTAGGGGCAATCCCTTGTGGTTGCCCTTAACTTAATGGCATTGGTGGATAGGGTGGGTTATAGCAAAGTTCCTATCCGCCCTTAATAAACTACGCTTGCTGTCATTAGATTGGGATAATCATTTTTTTTCTCTCATGAATAAAATCCAACCTCAAATAACTTTCTTTCATAAGAGAAAGATTTAAGGCTATCTCTTTTTGGCTTGAAGGTTCTATTAAAATGGATTTTTGGAACGAAAATGGTAAAGAACAGACTAAATCAGTCGCGTGCATAACATCTTAGTCCATAATTGTTTATTAGGTATCCCGTCTTACAATGATTTTCAACCCATAACTTGATATCTAATCTATCCGTGAATATCTTATGAGTTATCGTCACACTGATAGAATCAAAAGTAATCGTTTCACCCACGTTTCCCCAAATCACCTTGTCATCCATTTCTAAAATTTTAGCGACTAAATGATCAACCGTGGTATAAGGATTGAGCTTATAAATTCTTCCATTTTCCGCTTCAAGTACCGTTGTCATCTCTCGCCGTAGCCAAACCGCATTTTCAATGGCAAGTTCTGTTCTCGGTTTGAGTTTAGGATAAATATTGGTGTTTGCTTTTTTATCGTAGCCCGCTAAATAGTTTTGCTGATGTACATAGTCAATCACTTGTCGCTCCAGGGGCGATGCCCCTGGCTATATTAATGTCGCCCCGTTGGGGCTTTTCTATGAGCAAGAAAGGGGCGTGTTATTAAAGCCAAGGGCAACGCCCTTGGCTTGCACAACCAAAATTTCTTAAGTAAGTGCCATTAGAATAGTATCCAATTCTCAAACGCAATAAAAAGCAATATTGGTGTTATATTGATCTGCTTTTTCAAAAGCTTGTTGGTGGAGCGTATAACCATTTTTATCAAAAACCGCCCAGATTTCATCACATTCGGGTTTTAGTTCGTTTGCTCTGTTGATTAAACCAATGGCATCCGTTTTATCTGTCTGGACAAACTTAACCTGAAATGAATATTTTTCGGCATTTTCCTCAATCTGTTCGATAATGGCTTCAAAATAAATGCGTTCGGTATTGGTTCCTTCAGCCACAATATAAATACTTTGTTTGAGTTTTCTGGTTTTTCTGGGACGACGTGCCATTATTCATCTCCGTAAATAAACTCAATTTCTTTAAGTTTTGGTTGGGCATCAAATTTACCGGCCATATACCACTTCTGAAAAGAAACATCGTCTTGTATGCCTTCAAAATCGCTGGCTGAAAACAGTTCGGTTTGTCCGGTAACCGTTTTTTCGGTAAACCAAATTTGATCTTTTCTAAACAGACTATTATCTAACAAAGCTGTTTCGTGGGTTGCCAAGATCAGTTGGGTGTTTTTGGGATTACTTTTTGGATTATGAAAGAGTCGAATTAAAAAGCGACATAACTTAGGGTGCAAACTGTTGTTAAACTCATCAAACCAGATAAGCCCGCCCGTTTCAAATTGCTTTAAGATAAGTCCGCCAAGTGCGTACAGGATTTGAGTACCGGCAGATTCTTCATTTAATTCAAAAGGTTGAAGTTCGACAACTTGCCCGTTTTCATAAACGGGATGAATCGTTTTGACACTATATTTATGTTGCGTGATGATGTCATGTTGGATTTTTTCGGGTAAGTCGTGCGGCCACTGAAATTCGCTGTTATCTCTTTCTCTAATGAGAGTCGAGGCGATTTTAGTATCACACACGTTAAGGAGGTGACTCAGTTTTTGACTTAAATGCGGCTCATTGGCATACATTTCAGAAACCGTTTGAGTGAGCCGGTGAATATCCAAGTTATTCATCACATTCCAGATTTCTATCTTTTTAAAATAAGAGTAAAGTTCTCCCATTTGTTCATTCCCAATATTATTCGCAGCTTCCGACAAAAAGAGTCTATTTGCCAGCACTTTTCTTTTAATTTGTTGGTCAATAAAACCCGCACCGAGTTTTACCAGAGGTTGGGTATAGGTTCTGGTAAACACATTGATTTTTTCAAAATGGGGATAATAATTGAGAATTTCGGTGATAACCTGTTTTTTATTAAAAGCAATTTCATAGTCATACTTGATCTTATCATCACTGATAAAAGTGATTTTAAAACAGGTGGGTTGTGTGCGAAAATATTTCTCTAATTTAAAGGGTTTATAACTGTCAATAGGATCATCTTTTTTCAAATCGGTTGAATTAAGAATCAAGTGACGAAATTCATAGAAAGCCGCTATCACATTCGTTTTACCGGACGCATTGGGTCCATAAATGACGGCGGTTTTCAAAAGGCGTGTGTCGTATGCTTGAAAAGTATTATCCAAGTGAGTCGTGCCAGAATCGGCTTCCATACTGAGGGATTGTTCGACTGAAATGGATTTTTCATTCCTGACTGAAAATTCAATGAGCATGATTTATCTCCTAGTGGGTTCAAACCTCTGAGGTTTTCAAAGCCTCTCTCGATTTAGAATAAAG
>QNER01000539.1 GCA_003646175.1 Candidatus Parabeggiatoa sp. nov. 1 | reverse complement strand
TGTTCGCGTCGAATAGCCATGTTAGACAATTCTAAGTCAAGTCGATAGCAAAGAAATTTGACGAGACGATAAGCGGTGGCTTGCCGATTTATTTTTTTCTTTCGCCAAAGGGGGATTTCGCTGTTATCAAGTTCGGTATTTTTCAACCACTTTTGATATTCACGGAGTAAAGGCTTGATTAATTTGGCTTCTACTTTGAGCCAACGGGGATGAATACCTTCTTCGAGGAGTGTGCGAACGGTTTTAGAGGTCATTTTTTTTCAAAGTCCTTTGATTAGGAAATCAACTTCGGTGCGGAAGGATTGGATTTCTTTATTCGTCTACTGTGATAAACCACAACATCTAGCACACGAAAGCGGAAATCTCCATACCACCCCCAGCCAACAGCTTTTCGCGCCAAATTTTTTGCGCGCAAAAAATTTGGCGCGAAAGCAGTTGTCTGAAAGCTCAAGTCGGCTAAAGCCGACTAACTCTCTTTTGTAGTGCCCTTTAGGGTACTTGAGCTTTTAGACAACTGCTTTAGCCGTTGGCGTTGGGGTGGTATCGATCCTTGCGCGATCCTGCACTAGTACAACGGATTGACGGATTTTTCGGATTTTGGTCTTATCAATCACAATCCCAGAATGAAGTCAATTCGTAACATCCGTCGAGCCATTGAACTATCAATCATAATCCGTAACATCCGGAAAGAAGTTGTACTATCAATCATAACCATTGCAATAAGAGGCCCAAAGAGAGATTTGAATTTAGCATAGTTAGGGAAAATCGCTTGAATCCGTTTGGAAGGTCCTACGCTTACATTGATGTTCTCTGGAGAAACAAATTCAGACCGCACTGTTCTACTCCTATTTTTTTTCTCGCGAAGGTAGGCGTATACAAAACCTACTACCTTTTCCAATCTCACTTTCAACCCAGAGCGTACCACCGTTTTTTTCTACAAAGTCTTTACACAAAATTAAACCTAAACCCGTGCCTTTTTCTTCGCCAGTTCCAATCGTTGTATGACTCACATCAATTCGGAAAAGCTTGTCAATGTCTTCCGGTTTTATACCAACCCCAGTATCTGATATTAAGATATTAATCTCGGAGTCTTTTTCTTTAGAGGCTATTTCCACCTGGCCGTTTGCCGAGGTGAATTTTATGGCATTTGACAGCAGGTTTCTAATGACAGTATCCAGCATATTTTTATCCGCAAAAACGGTGTTTGTATCCGAAACAGATGAAAATAGCTTGATACTTTTGGCTTTGGCATTGCTGCTTAATAATTCAATATTTTCAGCTGCAATCTCTTTCAGATTTAAGGTGGCGGGTTTAGACGCTATTGTGCCAGTTTGCGATCTTGACCATTCTAATAGGTTCCTCAATAAACTATAGCCTTTCTGTGATACTCGCAGCAGACGCTGAATAGAGTCTTCTTTTTGAAGGGCACTCAGTTGTTTATTTTGCGTTACCAATAGCGAAGAAAAACCTATTAACGTGTTGAATAGGTTACCTAAATCATGCGAGATGATGGAAAAAAATTTGTCTTTGGCCGCATTGGCTTGTTTCAGTTCTTCTTTTTGCAACAGAATAAGGTCTTTTGCCGCTTTCAGTTCAAGATGCGTATTGATTCTTGTTATTAACTCCTTGTTATTGAAAGGTTTATTCACATAATCAACGGCTCCCAGTTCCAAGCCAGCGATCACATCATCTGTCTCTATTCTGGCCGTCAGAAAAATCACCGGCACATCTTTCGTGGCGGCATCTTGCTGTAATCGTTTGCAAACTTCAAAGCCGTCCATCTCTGGCATCATAACATCCAGCAAAATGAGATCAGGTATGGCCTTTTCAATCTCGACTAACGCTATTTTGCCATTTTCTGCTTCAGAGATTTCGTATCCTGGTTTTTTCAAATGGCGTCGAAGCATTTTTCTAATTTGTTGATTATCATCAACTATCAAAATCTTACTCATACTTTTCCTCCAAAATATGGCTTCATATGGGGCAACCACAAGGGATTGCCCCTACAATATCGATTGTCTGTCAGGGCAATCGGTTGCCCCGGTTGACGCTTGTGTTTGTTCAAGATTCCAACGTTACCGTCTCTGGTAATTCGGTGAGAAATTTCAGAATTTTTTCTATATCCGTCAGATAATACTCATTCAAATTAATCTCGACGACTTTGCCAGTGAGTTTGAGAAATTTCCAGTTTGTGCCAGTGGTAATAGCCCCATAAATGGAAGATATTTTATTACCCTCACGCTCATTAAATAATTGTGCAGCTACCATTTCTGCGATACATTGTCCTAGTCCGCCTTTAATGTTTTCGTTTTTCCCCTCTACCAACATCATCACGGGTGCGGTGACCATGAGTTGCTCCGATGAATGACTCAGAATAAAATCACAATATCCGGTCAAACCTTTTTCCGCATCCACGTCAAATTCAACGCCAGAAAATAGACTCAAGTGAGACTGTAACTGTTTTTTAACTTCAATTAAAATGGGGGCGATAATCATTTCGGAACGCGCCTTTTCACTGTTACTGGAGAGGGCTAATGGCACATTATATAGAAGTGTTTCTGCTAGATGTTCACTACACTCTCGTTTTGATACACCAGCCAAAATATCCCTTTGTTCAGAAGTTGTGAGGCCAAAAGTTTTCTTGACGGTGGCTAACGTAAATTGACTGTATGACATTTCATACTCCTTTAAGTTTTCCTGCCAAAATATCAAGAATTTGTTTCTCGAAATCCGCCCCGATAGGTTTAGAGATAAAATAATCACACCCTGCTTTGATCGACTTATGAACATCATCAGCCATGGCGGAGGCCGTTAATGCGATAACAATACCGGTATACCCGGTTTTTCGCAACGCACTGGCGGCTTCATAACCATTCATCACAGGCATGTGCATATCCATTAATGTGAGGCTCGGTTGTAATTCTAATACCTTCTCAATGCCTATTTTACCATTTTCAGCTGTATGGATTTCATAGCCGGCTTTTTTTAAACGTCTCGTCAGCATTCTTTTAATTTTTTCATCATCATCCACGATCACAATTGTTTTCATCTGTCACACCGTTTCTATAGTATTCCAGTTCAATCCGTCCAAACTTTAGTTTGGGCCTGCCAAACTAAAGTTTGGACTCCTGCCAAAATTATTTATCTGGAATAGGTATTATCAAACAATAATGGGAATTGAGAAAGTAAATCGACTACCCGCCCCGACTTGACTCGTGACGACCATTTCTCCTTTATGCAGTTCGACCAACCGCTTGGTGATGGCAAGTCCCAACCCGGTTCCGCCTGCCGCACGCTTGGAACTGCCGTCTACTTGCCTGAACACATCAAAAATATAGGGTAAATCTGCATTTTTCATGCCACAACCCGTGTCTTGAACGGAAAAACCAGTCATGCTTTTATCTTGCGTTACCTTTACGCTAATCTTGCCTTTGTCGGTAAACTTAATCGCGTTGCCAAGCAAATTGAATAATATTTGCTTCAATCGAACCGGATCCGCGGTTATTGTCATATTTTCATCAAATAGAAATTCAAGTACCACGCCCTTTTTCTCCAGCATCGTTTTCATCGTTGCCATGCTCATATCTTCAAACACAGAACTCACCGAAAACGACTCCAAAGTCAGTTTCATTTTACCCGCTTCTATCTTGGAAATATCTAGCAGATCAGTTATCAATGTCAATAGGTGCTTGCCGGAATCTTCTATGTCCACAGCAATTTCCACGATTTCATCTGCGTCAGGCAAATCATCAGGATCAGTCAGAAGCGGTAAATTACCCAACATCACGGTCAATGGTGTCCTGAGTTCATGACTCATGATATTCAAAAATTCTGATTTTAAACGATTGGCCTCTTCCGCTTTTTCTTTGGCTTTAACAAGCATGGTTTCAGTGTTTTTGCGCCCAGTGATGTCGGTGACAATGCCAACAAATTTCTGTCCCTTATCTGAGTGCATTTCGCTCACTGCCAATTCCATTGAAAAAGTAGTACCATTTTTGCGTTTCCCAGTGACTTCCCTGTCAATACCGATAACTTTGGCTTGTCTGGTTTTGACATAATTATTAAGATAATTATCATGAACGCTATGGTAAGGTTCGGGCATCAGTATATTCACATTCTGCCCGATGGCTTCTCTCATAGTATAACCAAAAATGGTTTCTGCTGCCGGATTAAAAAATTCTATGATACCATGCTTATTAATAGTGATGATGCCGTTTACGACTGTTTTCACAATTGCCCGGGTTTGTTCTTTGCTCTCTCTCAGTTCTGATAGCCGCTGCCGAAGATAGGCAACCAGCAGGATTGTGAAAAGTAGACCCATCATCAACAAACAGTAGGGATACCAAGTTCGATAAAAAGCGACGTATTCATCGGTTGGATGGGCAACTAATTTCCAATGACGTCCCGCCACTATTAAATCCTTTTGGTATTTTAAGTGGGTATCGGTTAAACCTCCAGTACTGGACTTACGGAAATGGAGTAGTTGCTCTCCGGTGCCTAATTTTTCATAGAGCCAAAGATTTGCACGTATATTGGGGTCTGCATAATTGACGGCCTTTTCCAAAATATCCCCAATCAGGTAAACGGCGAGGACAAAACCTTTGAGATTTTGGTGCCGTTCCACCGGTGTTCTGGGGTTGCCTTGATATATTGGCACGAAAATAAGAAAACCAAATTGCTTGCCTTGTTCCTGCACCAGTGTGATCCGGGAGGTCGCTAATATCGAACCGGTGTCACGAGACTGAGTGAGTGTCATTAGACGTTCAGTATTGGAGGCTAAGTCAAAACCAAGTGCTGTTTCATTGCCTTTGTAGGGTTCTACGTAAAAGACGGGGAAATATTCTGCCCGCGTACCGGCGGGAACCATTTGGCCTTGTCTGTGACGTTCCATGATAGAAAAAGAGGACAAACCATCCGCACGGGCGGTGGCTTCATACACGGTTCGTTGTTCTGTCGTCACTTTTGGGAGCCATTCAAGTGCTTGTATAGTCGGATAGCTGGCAAGTTTGGGCGTGGTAAACACTTGAAATTCCTTGCGGGTCACAAATTCCGACGCTTCAAATAGACCCTTCACACCTAGCAAAACTTCGACAGACAGGTCAAGTTCCCGCCTAAGCAACGCGAATTGGTTGTCTATCAGTCGGTCGAACCGCATTTGCATGTCCTGCCATTCCCAGTTGCGTGTGACGACAAAGGCGGAGAGCGAAAGCACTACACCAACCGCGAGGGTAAAAAAAATGGCCGGTGAAAACCAGTTTATTTTCATAAGTACCTCTTGCACAAAAAAAAGGATGGATAAATCTGCTATAACTACAAGGATTGCTTATCAAAAAGGATAGGCCTGCTATAACTACAAGGCTTGCTTATCAAAAAGGATAACTCTGCTATAACTACAAGGATTGCTTATCAAAAAGAATAAACCTGCTATAATTACAAGGATTGCTTATCAAAAAGGCTCACTCTGCTATAACTACATGTATTGCTTATCAAAAAGGATATACCTGCTATAATTACAATAATTGCTTATCAAAAAGGATATACCTGCTATAACTACAAGGATTGCTTATCAAAAAGGATCACTCTGCTATAACTACAAGGATTGCTTATCAAAAAGGATTTTTCTTTTTGAAAAATGGGTTTTAAACTAGTACAGCAAACACTAAGTTCGTATAACATTAGAGTTGTCCGGAAATAAGCCTTACGCTGCTTTGCCCCTGAAAGGGGCTGACATACTAGCCTAGGGCAACGCCCTAGGATATCATTCA
>QNER01000538.1 GCA_003646175.1 Candidatus Parabeggiatoa sp. nov. 1 | reverse complement strand
ATTTCAATTCTCGATTCTTGATTCCCAGTAGGGTGGGCAACACGCTTTACCGTTGCCCACCAAATCTCAACAGAAAATCACAACATCAATGGTGAGCAACAACGTTGCCCACCCTACATGGCTGCGCCCTTTCAGGGCTATAACGTCGTGAACACCAGCACCTGGGGCGTTGCCCCAGGCTATAATAATTCGCCCCGTTGGGGCTGAGTAGTTACCATTTTTGTTTAATTTAATTTTTTTTGAAAACGTGCTTGACATCTTTGAAAAGCAAGCATAAAAGGCGGAATTTTCTTTCGGGGGCAACTCTACTGAACTCCTAACGACTATTTTATAGATTGGATTAGCTCGCTAATTAGCTCGCTAATTCTTGAAATGAGAATGTACCGACACCCTACAAAGATTGTTTATAAAAAAGGATAAAATACTAGGCATCACCACGAACTAATCCTTTCTTATAAACAATCCTTGTAGTTATTAGCGGTTTATCCTTGCAAATATTGATACCATCCCGCTTTCTCAAGTTGCTTGATTCTGGCTTGATGTTTACGCCTTAACCTATCAGCGAATGAAATGGATTTGGTGAGTCGTGGTTTTCGGCCCGGCTCCTGAGCGCGACTTCTTTCATAAAATAAAATAGGATGTCCGGCAATTGTGCCAGTTTATCAAAATAGTTGGGGAGTTGATGCGTGTATTTATCCAGAATCTCGGCGGCATCGATATCGAAACGCTTTTTGGTGACTGTCATTAAATCAACCAGTCGGCCTAAAAATCTGCTGGGCGGATATTTTTGTTTTTGCCATTAATGAGTAAGGCCGTTTCACGATAATCGTTATCGTAGGCGAACGCATGTTGTCCCCCTTCAAAATTGAGGCAACCAACCAATTGATTTTTTTTATAAACAAACATGACGGAAACTGGATTCAATATTTTTAAAGGAGTACTTCGCTCACCTGGTACGATTAGGCAGCAGCGTATTTTTAAAGGAGTACTTCGCTCACCTGGTACGATTAGGCAGCCGCGTCAAAAGAGAGGAGTACTTCGCTCCCCTTGAGAAGCCTAATCTGTTGAGTCGTCGGCTTCAACGACGCGCAAGTAATATTTTACATCAGTGATTTTGAGCGTAATGGGCAATTTGCGGCCGCGGGCGTTCCTAGTACGTTGTTTTCCTTGCACCACTCGGCAATTTCATCTAGTCGTTGTTCAATGATTTCCTTATCGGCGGATTCAGCGGTTGCAAATTGTTGCAGCCAAGCAGCCGGGTCCTTTTTCTTTTGGATGTACCAAGCGTGCAAAGCTTTTTCGGCCAGTTCGGGGTTGTCTGAGAAGGCTAACAATTGCTTGGTGACATCCCGTTTACCACCATCCAGAATCAGAATCAGCACTTTAACGCCTTCAGGAAATTCGCTGATTAGTTTTTCGAGTGCATTGAAAGCGGGTGTACAATGACCACAAAAAGGACTGCTGACCATAATGATGCTTATCGGGCTGTTGGGATCGCCAAAGATAATATCACCCGCGAGTTGTTCGGTGCTAACCGGTTGTTCTTGGCTTAACAGCGCCTCCATGATTTTTGGCTCGCCTTTGAATATCGCCAGGGTTTTCTTGAGTGACGGGATTTGTCCGGTGGCAATCACAGTGGGTTTGAAACCAAGCCAGACGATGATTGGGAGTAGGAATTCCCACAGAAGAAGACTGATGGCATTAACGGTGATGGACGGCATTTCAAACGGTAACGTACTGATAAAAATAGCAAATTAAACCCAGAACCGGACCATCACACCGATACATAAGGGACAGTATTTTTTGACGACAGTGGCTTGATAGACGATGGAAAATAGGGTATACGGCAAAGTTGTAAAAGTGAGAATCGCTAACACAGTTTGCATGTCTGTGGAAAATCAGAGCCGGCAAATCAATTTATGACAGTTCTTCTGGTTCTAGCTGAACGCCCGCGTTGTCTATTTTCCATTCGGTGAGCGCATCACAGAGGGCTAACTAACGCACTGGGATAATCCGAATGTTCCTGTAACGTCTCTTCAATGGTGGAATCGTTAATCGGCACATTCAGATGATGGACCATATTTTTGAAGGCTGCAAAAGAGTTGCCGCGTCCTGTTTGTTTAAACCAAGTTTTTTTCATAGTGTAATATGTAAATATTGTTGATAATATATAAGTTAGTGATGATTGCTTATAATAAAGGATAAGATATAACTACACAGATTGTTTATAATAAAGGATTAAAAACCGTTAACGACAGGGATTATATATAACAACGGATTTAAACCATAACTACACGGATTGTTTATAAGAAGGGATTAGATCGTGGTGATGCCCACCAATCAATCCTTTCTTATAAGCAATCCTTGTAGTTATATAACGGATTTAAAAACAACCACCCCGACCAAAAAGAGATGAGATCGTGGTGATGCCCAGTTTCAATCCTTTCTTATAAGCAATCCTTGTAGTTATATAACGGATTAAAAACAACCACCCCGACCAAAAAGAGATGAGATCGTGGTGATGCCCAGTTTCAATCCTTTCTTATTAGGTTGTTGAGCTTGTCGCGGTGCCCTGAGCTTGTCGAAGGAAAACATACAATCTTTGTAGTTAACAGTTTTTAATCCTTTCTTATAAGCAATCCTTGTAGTTATGGTTTTTGTAATCATTGAAAAGAGCAACTTGGATTGTGACGGCCTGGTAAGTTATTTTGAATTCGCGATTCTTGATTGCAATAATATCAAGCATATTGTATTAAGAAAGGATAAAATATAACTGAAATATAGGTTTGCTTATGAAAGTATTAGATCGTGGTGATGCCAAGTGAAGGGATTAAAAAGTTTAATGAAGATGGTGGGCAACAAAAACCCGTTGCCCACCCTACATGGCTTGACGAAATAAACGGATTTTTTAATTAAGTTGAATGACTGGTTTTAAAATCAGTCGTCAAACTAACTTAACCCCTTTTTTCATTTTCACCTTTTTCAAAGTAACGAAGTATATTATTGAAAATGAAATCCCTTGCAATCCCAAAGCAACCAATTAGCCTCATTATAAGGATCGCTTCCTGCTCTTGTCAGTAAACCACAAGCTTGATAGTCACCAATGGCAATAGCTGGCAATGCCAAATTGATAATTTGAAAAGTTTGTTCTCCTGACAAAAGGAGGCCGGTTTGATAGGACTGGAGAACATTATCCTGACTAAAATTCAGTGGCGAGGCAATAGTTTGATAGTCGCCTTGCGGGAAAATAATCCCCACATACAAATCCACCGTTGTTTCACCAGACAAAGTCACATCAAGCTGCATGTTATCGCCCTCGGTGTAAGTCGTTTTATTGAGGTGAGTTTTTACTTGGGTAGCAATATCAACACCTTCAAAAACGACATACCCTTCTTGGGTTTCTGACCAATCCCCTTCCATGCTTTGCGCCGTATAGCGAATTGTCCAGTTATTGGCGGTATGAAATTGATCATAGTCAATCTGGTAACGTTGCAATTTGTAATTAGGCACCAAAGTAAGTTCCCGCTGCGTGAAATCTGTGCTTTCACCTTGATATTCCGTTACGCCATCAGACTCATTGACCAAAATAGCTTGCACTTTCTTCATGTGGTCCAAATCTGGAACTGTTTTCACCCATAATGTTGCTGTGCTTTGCCCATCAACCAACCTGATAGGGGGATGAACTTCAATAATTTCAGGTGGCAAAGACGGCTCTTTTGGGTTGCCAATGAAAACACGACGCGCCAATTGACCATCGTTGCCGTCATAGAAACCATCTTGCGTATCATCCATTTGTGGGCGTTGCTCGCGAAAGTCTGGGTCCTTGGTTATCATACTTTCAGCCAATTCAAAGGCCTCACCAACACTGCTTCCAGAGCTAAGTTTCTGAATAAAATTATCCGCAAAACTATTCGATTTGGGTGACCAAGCTTTAGAGTTGGCATCAGCACTGGTAATTACCAAGCGGTTTGGCACGCCAGCCAATTCATCCAAAAAGGAGCCAGAATGACACGTATCTAGGATGATAATTTGTTCAACATCCGTTGGGATTTGAGCCAGTAACTCTTTGAGTTCTTGGGCTGACATTTTTTCGTCTTGGGCTATCGTTATCAAGTCGGCACTGGCATGACCATGCAAATAGAAAATGAATTGCTGGTCGGGACTTAAATCATTGCTGGCTTGTGTAAACGCTTGTTGTAATTGCGTTTTTGGATTATCCTGTAGGTCAAGAGGATTCTTTTGCAGGTCAAAATCTTGACGGGCACGCGACGCATAGCCATTGGGATGAATAACGGGTAACCGGGGACTCATAAAGATAACGTCACCATCGGAAAACCCTTTTTGGTGGAGAACTCGATACATCTCGGTGGTAAATTCAAGGGTATAAGGGAATAGCGAATTCTCATCTTGTACCCCACTGGCAGCGATAAGAATCGCTTTGCCTAAACCACTGGAATCGGGTTTGACTCGATATCTGTTTTCGACTTCAGTAATCGCCTCGCTCACCGGCTTTTCAACCACATTCCCTTTTTCCAAGTTAGCTTGGCGGATCGCTTCATTTTCATTCAAAGTCACCAACATTTTCTGGACAATATCCGGACGCTTATGGGATGCATATAATGCGCCAGCGGATAAAAAATTGGCCGCTTGGTCTTTGCCATTATTCGTATGCCAACCAATGAGCTTATCGGCTTCATTACCAGAACTCATGTAATAACCCGATTTTGTCCAAGCAATCCAACGTTTACCGTCCTTATGGGGAAAGAAGGCGAATAATTCCTCACCTTTTTCCATGTTATACCAACGAATCGTGCCATCTCCAAAGGCAGCCACCGCTTTTTTCCCATCACCTGAAATATTCACACCCCAAGCGACTTCAGGGGCAGCTACTTTCCAAATCCGTTGACCTTGATTATCAAAGAGATACAAATTCCACTCAGCACCCAGTAGAAACTTTGACTTATCGGACGCGATAGCCAAGGAGCGAGACCTTTCACCTTGCTCTAAGGGCAAAACCTTGCCATTGATGGTCGGATTATCGGTACTTCTCCAACTGATCTTCAAACTTTTGAAATCCGGTGCTATGAGATTAGCATCCGGCTGGGGGTTATTGACAAGGTGCTGTTCAGATAATGAAAAACGAGCAGGACGTGTGCCCCTTTTTTCAAAAGCAAATTGAACCGTATTACCTTCGTGAGAAATGAGAAAAGCCTTCCGAAGTTGTATATCCGAATAATCTGCAATACTCGTCCCCTGTTCAAAGATTTTATTACCCGCATTATCTAACACAGCAAAAGTTGGATCAGCTGCACCATAAACGATACCACCGTTTTTCAGTGAACGAATATCCATAATCGTACTTGTGGACGCTTGCCATGTTGTATAGTTCCCCAGTTCGGCTTGTGACCAATAAAGAATCTGAGTGAGACCATTTTTTATATACTTTCCGCCAGCATACAAGCTATTCCCATCCTGTGACCAAGTAACATTACTTAAATTACCGTTATCAATACCAGTCGTATCAGGCGCATATAAAAACGCTAAAGTCTGCCCGTCTAACACATTGACGTTGGTGGAATTATTAAAGCCAACCGCGATTTTATCGCCAGCCGGGGAAAAGACGGCAGCCCATGGCATTTGGCCGCCCGGTGCGTCACTTTTTGCCACTAATGAAAAACCGTATGACGCGGCGGAGTAGAGGCGCAAATAACCATCCAAAGAACTTGTCACCAACCTATTTTGCGGGTCAAAATCGCACCAATAACTGCTAT
>QNER01000537.1 GCA_003646175.1 Candidatus Parabeggiatoa sp. nov. 1 | reverse complement strand
GTAAAATCCTTCAATCAGTTGTACTCACCATCAAAAAACCTAAATGGCATAATAAATAAACAGATATTTTGACTCAGAAGGGCAACCATAAAGGATTGCCCCTACATGACGGTTCGTAGGGGCAATCCCTTTGCGCAAGCCCTATTTCAAAATACCTGAAACTCCAATAATCATCACTGGACTAATTTACCCTCACAATAACAGGAAAGCTATTAAATACCACAAATCCAAGAAAAAATCCGTCAAATCCGTCAATGCGCTGTACTCACCATCAAAAAACCTAAATGGCATAATAAATACTATAATAATGAGTACAGCGAATTGGCGAAATCAACGAATAACCCCTTTTACCCATTCGCTTATTTCGTTAATTCGCTGTACTCCGATAACAATAATGAGTACAGCAATAATGAGTACAGCAATAATGAGTACAGCAATAATTAGTACAGCGAATTGGCGAAAACAACGAATAACGCTTTGAAAAAAATCCGTCACATCCTTCAATGCGCTGTACTCACCATCAAAAAACCTAAATGGCATAATAAATACTATAATGAGTACAGCGAATTGCCGAAAACAACGAATAACGCTTTGAAAAAAATCCGTCAAATCCGTCAATCCGTTGTACTCAATTCCGGAGGCAATAATGAAAGCTATTGAATTTACATCTAAATTACAAGATGGGGTAATACCAGTCCCTGAACATTACAAAGATTGGACTAAACAGTCTGTGAAGGTTATTTTGTTGGTAATCGAGTCGCCTCTTGAGGAGAAAGCGATGCCCAAAAACGCCACGGATTTAAATCGTTTTGCCGGTACTTTGTCGTTAACTGAAGAGCCTATTGACAACACGAATGATGAAGTTAAACGTTTTTTTGAAAACATCCAACTTGATTTGAGTGGATACCGTTTTAATAGGGATGAAGCCAATGAGCGATAATTGTCGTTTTGCTGATACTAATGTTTTAATCTATACGGTGGACTGTGATAGCCGAAAAAAGCCAATCGCTATTCAGTTGTTACTAAAAAAGCCAATTATTTCAATACAGGTTGTCAATGAATGCACAAACGTGTTGCGTAAGAAATTTCAACTGGACTACACACGCATTGCTGAAATCATGGACAACTATTTGAAAACAGTGACGGTTGTACCTATCACTATACAGACAGTCACTCTCGCTTGGGAAATGGGAGAAAAGTATAACTATTCCTATTACGATAGCCTTATCATTGCAAGTGCATTAGAAAACGAGTGTACGATTTTATATTCTGAAGATTTACATCACGGACAAGTCATTGAAGAACGTCTTCGCATAGTGAATCCTTTTTCTAGTAAGAAAGAGGATAGTCGTAAAAATTGAAGATGAATAGAGTACAGCGAATTGGCGAAATCCGTCAAATCCGTCAATCAGTTGTACTCGATCTGCTATACGCAATTCGCTATACTCCAATAATCATCACTGGACTAATTTACCCTCACAATAACAGGAAAGCGATTAAATACCACAAATCCCAGAAAAAAATCCGTCAAATCCGTCAATCAGTTGTACTCAATCTGCTATACGCAATTCGCTATACTCCAATAATCATCACTGGACTAATTTACCCTCACAATAATGAGTACAGCGAATTGGCGAAATCAACGAATAAACCCTTTTACCAATTCGCTTTTTTCGTTAATTCGCTGTACTCGATCCGCTGTACTCAATTTACTATTGCCAAACCGATTTGCCATCACAAAACCTAAATGGCATAACAAGGGACTTTCAAAAAAATAATGTACCAGTGATGCTATCGCTTGTCGCGATAGTATCACTTCCGGGCCGGAAATACTAAATCCGTCAAATCCGTCAATCAGTTGTACTCACCATCAAAAAACCTAAATGGCATAATAAATACTATAATAATGAGTACAGCGAATTGGCGAAAACAACGAATAACCCCTTTTACCAATTCGCTTATTTCGTTAATTCGCTGTACTCGATCCGCTGTACTCAATTCTGTTGGCAATCGAGTCGTCTCTTGAAGAGAAAGCGATGCCGCTACCAAAAACCACGGATTTAAATCGTTTTGCCGGTATCTTATCAGGAGTACAAGGCGAACCTTGTACGAAACCGGGCGTGAACTTGGTACGAAAAAACTTGGTTCTGATTGAAATGTGACATACTGGATGCAAATATTTGGATTTATGCATCCGATAGCACGGCTGGTGAAAAGCACCAACAAGCTATTGATATTATTCACAAAGCTATTTTTCAATATTGTGTGCTGACATTGCAAGTGTTAGGTTATCAATCATTTCAATATGGACAATCTATTTGAAGAAAAAAAGTAAGTACAGCGAATTGAGTACAATTTCTTTCCGGATTTAACGGATTTTTTACCGGGGTTATCCGCTTATTTAGTACAACTGATTACCAGTGATGCTATCGCTTGTCGCGATAGTATCACTTCCGGGCCGGAAATACTAAATCCGTCAAATCCGTCAATGCGCTGTACTCACCATCAAAAAACCTAAATGGCATAAGAAATACTATAATAATGAGTACAGCGAATTGGCGAAATCAACGAATAAACCCTTTTACCCATTCGCTTATTTCGTTAATTCGCTGTACTCCGATAACAATAATGAGTACAGCAATAATGAGTACAGCAATAATGAGTACAGCAATAATGAGTACAGCAATAATGAGTACAGCGAATTGGCGAAATCAACGAATAATAACTTAAAAAATCCGTCACATCCGTCAATCCGCTGTACTCAATTCGCTGTACTCATGATAGACTATTGCTAATCCACATTTACTATTAGACATTATACCGATTTAATCTTAACTGCTTGATTTTATGACAGGTGTGTAAATACTATCAATTAAATCAATGGGTTACGTTAAATCGGTATAAACACTATTAAATCCATCAACCAGTTGTACTTAACCGGAGAACCAAAAATGCGTTCAATACTACTCACCCTACTGATACTCTGCACCTTCGCCACCATCGCCGCCGAAAAACCCCTCCTCCAAATCGATTCGGGTGGGCATAAAGCCTTAATTATGGATGTTGTCTTCACGCCCGATGGCCGTTATTTAGTCTCAGCATCCGACGACAAACTCATCCGCGTCTGGGACCTAAAAACCGGCCGCACGGTGCGAACGCTACGCGGGCAACTCGGTGCTGGGCATGAAGGCAAAATTTTTGCGATGGCACTGTCCCCAGATGGGCAGTGGCTGGCTGCGGGGGGATATCCTAGCAGATGGGGTATCCGCCTATACGATTTTCCCACCGGCAAATTAGTCGCGCTGCTCAAGGGGCATACCAATGTCGTTTACTCCTTAGCATTTTCCCCCAATAACCGCTACCTCGTGTCGGGCAGCTTTGATAAGAATGCTATCCTTTGGGACGTGAAACGCAAGCGTCGCCTCCACACTTTGCAAGGACATACTGACCACATCTACGCCGTGGGCTTCACCCCCGATTCCAAGCGTGTGGTGACGGGCAGTTATGACCACACCTTGCGCCTATGGCAAGTACGCAACGGCCAGCGGATTGCCACCCTCACCGGCCACACCGATAAAGTGAGATCGGTGGCCATATCACCCCAAGATGGCACTATCGCTTCTGGCAGTTGGGATCACAGCATTCGTCTATGGAATGGGCGAACCGGACGCTTTGTCAAAACCTTAGCCAATCAGGGCACAAAAGTCGGTAGCTTGTCCTTCAGTCCTGATGGGCGTTATTTGCTGTCGGGGATAAGTTTCCCCCCTTACAACTGCCACGTCTACTCAGTGTCCTCCGGCAAAAAACGAGTCACCTACAAAGGCCATGACAGTATCGTACTGGCAACCGCCATCAGTCCCGATGGGCACTGGGCAGCGACCGGTGGCGGTAATGATCAAGCCATTCATATCTGGACACTGCGCGATGGCAAACTTAAACAGCGCCTAGTCGGGGTGGGTGCCAGTACTTGGGCGGTGGGATTTTCGGATGATGGAAAAACACTGGCTTGGGGGAAAACTTCGAGAACAAACAGTCCCACTAATCGTGGCTCCCTAGAATACCGCCTCACCCTCCCCACCGCTGACCGTCCAGTCGGTGCGCCCAAGGCACTGAAGCAAGATCAGAACTACCTTCGCGCCCAAGACCAATGGCGTGGCTGGACTTTACGCAGCCGACAAGGTGGCAACTACGGCTATCAAGCCATCCTTGAAATACGCCATCAAAACCGCATCCAAGCCAGCATTGAACGAGCACCACACGAAGGCTATGGACATTGGTCTTATACCTTTACCCCCAACGGCCAAACGATTATCAGCGGCGGAGCCGGCGGAGTCATCACCGCCTATAACCGTGACGGCTCCAAACTTGGCGACTACATCGGACACACTGGCGATGTTTGGGCGGTCGCCGTGTCACCCGATGGCCGCTTGTTAGCTTCCGCCAGTCATGACCAAACCGTGCGTCTCTGGGATCTGCAAAGCCGCGAAAACCTCCTGACACTGTTTCACGGCAATAACGGCGAATGGGTCGCGTGGACATCCAGCGGCCACTACACCGCATCCCCAGACGGCGATAGTTTGATAGGCTGGCAGATTAACCGTGGGGCAGACCAAGCCGCCGATTATGTCACCGCCGTGCAAATGCGTGACCGTTTTTACCGCCCCGACATCGTTGCCAACGCGATACGCTTTCGCTCCGTTAAACAAGCCGTCGCCCAAGCGAGACGTACCGATTTCATCATCGACGATCTGAAAAAAGCCCAACCGCCTGAATTTAAAGTGGTTTCTCCCCAAAACGGCAGTCGCACCCGTCAAGGGCAATTACCGCTGGAATTAAGCTTTGCGGCCAATACCAACCCGGTGAAAACCGTCGAAGTCTATGTTAATGATAAACTGGTAATCACCCGCGGCAAAGTCGTGCTACCGCACCGCCGCAATCATTATCGCAAAACCGTGATGATTCCATTAGACGCTGGCAACAACCGCTTACGCATTGTGGCCAAAAACAGCGTCGGCCAAACCGTCAAAAACTGGCAAGTCCATTTCGACAGCTATCGCCGGCAAAAACGGGGTGATTTATATTTAGTCGCGATTGGTGTCAGCGATTACCAAGAAAATAGCTTTGATTTGCGCTACGCAGCCGCCGATGCCCGCGCCCTGCATAAAGCCCTCGTTGCCCAACAAGGCAAAGCCTATCGCAACGTGCATAGTCTGCTACTGGCCGACGGTGCCGAACAAGCACCCACTGCGGCCAATATTGAAGATGCCGTCGATTTATTTGCCGACGCTGGCAAAGATGATACAGTGGTATTATTCTTAGCCGGACATGGCGTGAACGAAAATGGACAATATTACTTTTTGCCCCAAGATGCTCGCCTAAGACGCAATAATCGTTGGCGTAAATCCAGCGTGATAAAATGGCGCGTCCTGCAAGACGCACTGGAAGAAAACCAAGGCCGCCGGCTATTATTGGTAGACACCTGTCATGCTGGCAACGCGTTCAACTCGCGGCTGGTCAAAGATGCCGCAGATGCGCGCATTGTCGTGATCAGTGCCACCGATAGCGACACTGTCGCCCAAGAACGGTCCGAGTTAAAACATGGCGTATTTACCTATGCCCTACTTGAAGGCTTAAACGCGCACGCCGACATGAATCATGATTCCTTAATAAAAATCAAGGAATTAGATGCTTATTTGTCGAATAAGATAGAAGAATTGACCAATGGGCAACAAGTACCGGTATTGCACGCACCGGGGGGATTTAAGGATTTTGTGTTTGCG
>QNER01000536.1 GCA_003646175.1 Candidatus Parabeggiatoa sp. nov. 1 | reverse complement strand
CGCGCAATTCGTTGTACTATGAGAAAAGCCTTATTTATCACAAATCCGTGCCGTTTATCAGTTATCAGTTATCAGTTAGCCGTCTCATAAAGCAACGCGCCGCGGTGGTAAGAGTACAACGGATTTGGGGACTAAACGGATTTTTTTATGTACCCTTGCTTGCTAAATTCAGCGTGCCTTGAAAGAAAATCAGTTGAAATGTTGTGGCAAATCTATTAACGTGAGTTCGACTTTTCAATAAGTTATAAATGATTTGATAACAATTGATTGATTAAAAGATATTTATTAATAATAAACCCTTAGCATTAATACGTTAATAACCCTTATTTGTGGGCCATCAACTGGAATGAACCAGTACAAATTAATTAAAAATACCTTTTTTAGAATAAACCCTTAACATTAATACATTAAAACCGAAGATTTGTGGGCCATCAACTGAAAGAAGTAAGTACAAATTATGGTTTTTTGTTTAACTAATTAACAATTGAACTTAACAGAATACCTCGACTTGAGAAATTTTTTGAATGGCAAAAATTCGTTAATTTCTCAATCAAAGTACTAGATGATTTGTATTCACTAATAGGTAATAAGACGTGCCTTTCCAATCAGTTGAAATGTTGTGACAAATCTATTATAAACACACAACTCAAATGTCCAAGGCTTTCATCCATCGTACCATCAGTTATCAGTTATCAGTTAGCACTCTCATAAAGCTTAGCGCAGTTGTGGTAAGAGTACTTCGTATAGGGAAAAATCCGTTTATTCCCCAAATCCGTTGTTCTCTCAGGATTTAGGCATTGTAAATTGTCGTTCATTGCCAGTAAGGCATTACCAGTCAGGAGAAATCTAACTACAAAGGAATTCTAAATGAAAAAATCTGATTTTGCGTGGGGCAAGAGCATTACTGCGGGTGTAATTGCGTCCATTTTATTTATGGCAATTTTTGCGTACTTTCAAGTTGCTAACACCACTATTGCGCTTAGCTTTGCGGTTATAGTAGTTTTCATCGGGCTATTTTGGCTAATCAGGGAAAGAATCAGGCGAGTCAGGGAACGCTCCAAAAAACGACTGCCCATTGAATACCCAAATCCTAAAGTTCGGGAGAAAGAAATACGCCGTCTTGTTAGACAAATTATGACGGGGCAATCCAGTGCGATTGTTGGCCCATTTGGCAATGAACGGACTTCAATACTGGATTTTTTTCGAGATGAAAACCTAGAACAACGAGCAAAGCTTTATGGTGATAAGGCCAGTAAATTAATCTTTTCCTATTTGGATATTTCCTCATTGAAGATAGACTGTAGCCAAGCCCAATTTTGGGAATACGCGTTAAAACCACTGCAACAAATCACCGATGAGGCTGGCTCGGTCCTATCTGAAGTTTATAAAGATTGTCAAGACAATAAGTTTGACAATTTTTATCTTGATAAACTCGTCACTCAAATGAAACAAGCCGATTGGCGGTTAGTGTTGATGTTAGATCGGTTTGATGAGTTATTGCACCGAGATAAGTTAAAGCGCCCAGAATTTTTGGGAGGACTGCGTACACTGGCTTCTTCTCGTCACCCCAGTCCATTAGCCTTAATTCTTACTGGAAATATTTCGTTAAATCAATCCCATCATAATACAAAGGACATCAATCCGATGGGTTCACCTTATTTTAATTTTATCGAGTCGGGTGAAATCACTTTAGGGGCCTTATCAGAAGCGGAGATAGATCAATTACTGCAACAGAGTGAGCGTCATTTGAGTGAACAAGACGGTCGCTTTATCAAAGAACATGCGGATGGACATCCCTATCTTTTGCAAATCGCTACCACGGCGTTGTGGGAGGCCTACGACACCAGAGAAAAAGCCCCGATTAAAAGCGCAGATGAAAGGTTTTATGAGACGGTAAAAAATATACTAAACAATGTGTTACAAACATGGCCTCCAAATCGGTGTCAAGCTTTTCTGTCGGTGGCACGAAAAGGGGAGGTTTCTCGTTTTAGAACTGAATTGGAGGAGCTAGAAAAGCAAGGCTTTGTCATACAAGATAACGGCGAGTGGCGAATACGTTCTCGCGTATTTTCAAAATTAGTTGCCGAAAAAACTGAGCAAGAATTGTGTCAAAAATGACCTATCCCGCCTAGAGATAAATCTCTAGGCTAAGCCCAAAGCCAGGGGCGTTGCCCCTTTTTATATTAATCTCGCCCCGTTGTGGCTGACTTTAAAACCTCTATTAGCCCCGAAGGGGCGTATTATTAAAACCAGGGGCAACGCCCCTGGAGAGTCTTGGGAATAAAAAATTTTTAATTAACAACAACATCAATCAAACAGATGGAACCTCAAAATCCTTACGTAATTGGTAACTCGGTAGGCAATAGCGACGCTTTTGTTGGACGGGCCGATATTTTACGGGAAGTGTCGCATGTTTTGCGCCATTCTCAACAAAATGCCATTGTGCTTTACGGACAGCGCCGCATTGGTAAAACGTCGCTATTACGGGAATTGGAAGCGAAGTTGCCAAGAGAAGGGGCCTATACTCCTATTTTCTTTGATTTGCAAGACAAAGCTCAACAACCTTTGCAACAGGTGCTACGAGAATTAGCTCGAAAAATCAGTGAGGGATGGCAAAAAGGAAAACCTAACTTAGGTACTGATCCTGAAATGACATTTGGTGAAGTTTGGCTACCTGAGTTACTGAAGAAAAATTTGCCGCCAGATAAATCGTTGGTGCTATTGTTTGATGAGTTTGATGTCTTGGCTGATCCTGAATCGGAACAAGCGGGGGCGGCCTTTTTTCCTTACTTGCGCGACTTGTTGACTATCGATCCTAAACGTCTCAATTTTGTATTTGTCATCGGCCGCAAAGTGGATGACTTAGCTCACATTGCCCTCTCTTTGTTCAAAGGGATACCTAGCAAAGCTGTTTCTCTACTTAACCGAGAAGATACTGTTAAACTTGTGCGCCTTTCTGAAACCAATAAAAGCCTCAATTGGACAGATAAAGCAATAGAAAAAGTTTGGCAACTCACGAGCGGTCATCCGTATTTAACCCAAGGTTTGTGTTCTCGCGTTTGGGATAATATTTACGATAACAAACCTGATGATGAATTACCAACCGTCACCCTCCAAAATGTGGAAACAGCTATTTCTGACACCTTGGCTACCAGTGATAACGCTTTTCGGTGGTTGTGGGATGGTTTACCACCGGCCGAGCGGTTAGTGATTTCAGCACTGGCGACAGCAGACGCAAGCGCGATTACTGAAAAAAAATTAGAAGATCATCTTTTGTATAATATTGAAGTGCCAGTGGGCTGTATTAAAGTGCCATATGCACTGCGTATATTACAGGAATGGGATTTAATTGAACTGGTTGAAGGGTGTTATCGCTTCCGCGTTGAATTGCTACGTCGTTGGATTGCAAAGAATAAACCACTGAGTTGGTTGCTGGAGGAATGTGAGCAAGTTAAGAAACAAGCTGACATCCGAGAACAAGCTGACATCCATTATGAGACAGGATTACGCTTTTATAACATGGGACAACCAGAAGAAGCCATTAAAAATTTAAGCCAAGCCGTTCTGTCGGATCCTTACCATAAGGATGCCAATCAACTACTTGCAAAAAGTTTAAGAGAAGACAAACAGTCTGAAGAGGCTCGTAAAGTATTAGAACGTTTGTACGAAGAACAACCAGATGCCGCGTGTGATAGTCTGATTTCAGTTTTATTAGATTTGGCTAGAACCAGTGAACGTGAACACGGACAACAAGCTGAAGATGAACAGCTCAAATTTTATAAGAGGATATTAGAAATAAATGCTAAACACCCTGAAGCTAAAGATCGATGGCAAAATATTTGGCAACGACGCGGCAATAAGGAACTTGGGGTAGTAAAGGATGAAGATTTCGAGCAAGCATTGGCTCAAGCCTCAGATAAAGCATTGGATAACGCGTTAGAAAAGTATCGGGAGGGTGAGCTTAACGAAAAAGTCAAGAAAATTGAATTGGAACAACATCGTCGCACTATGTTAGTGGGATGGTATCAACAAGCAAAGGTTGCGTTAAGAAACGGTGATAAACAGAGAGCACAACAACTTTTAATTCAGGTTATTACCGCAAAACCAAATTATGAACAGGCTGCTAAATATTTAAACTTAGCTGTAACAGATTCATTTATGACTAGGCTAAAATTATTTTTAGCTGCCCTCGATAGGAGGTTTTTTATAACATCTGCGACGGCTGTTGTACTAGTCGTCGTATTGGTTTTTATTGTAGGGGGATTGTGGTTCATACTGCCTGACACTTTATTTATATCAGAAGAGGTAACAGGTAGTGAAGTTGGAATAAAACCACAACCAATAGAACAACCGCCACAGCTTGTAACAAAACCAAACACTTTGACTCAAATTCTTGAGCAAGGATTTATTAGTGCGGCCTTTCGCTCAGATTTTTCTTATATTGAAGAGGAAACAAATAAACTCGTTGGCTTTGACGTGGATATTCTACGTGAGTTTGCTAGACGTTGGTTTCAAAATGAAAATACTGAAAAGGCCGTTAAACTTATCCCAATGACAACGAATCATTACGTTGAGAGTCTTATCAACCAAGAAGTGAATATTGTGACGAGCACTCTAACTGAAAGCCTCGATATGAATGAAAATATTGATTTTAGCCTCAATTATTTTCAGGATAGCCAACGCCTGTTAGTGCGAAAAGACGCAGGCATCACTGATGTGTGCAAGCTAAAAGGTAAAAAGTTAGCAGTTATCAAAAGCTCAACAGCAAAAAATATTCAGAATTCCCTCAAAGATAAGTGTGGTTTTACCATTGAAATTGAAGATAAATTTCAAAACAATTCGGAGGTGATTGAAGCACTGAAAAAGCAAGAAGTTGCTGCCTTTGTAACAACTTATGCTACCGCTTTAAAGTTGTTGTTAGAAGTTCACTCGGATTTAGAAGCCATTTTAGAAATAGTTGAATATGAGCTTGATAAAGAATTTTATCGCTTTGCGATGCCAAAAGATGATGGCCGATTTCTGAAATTGGTTAATATGACCCTACGAGAAATGGAGTCTGATGGTACCTATGCAAGAATCTACTGCAAATGGTTTGTAACTAAACCTTCTTATACTCTTAAGATTCCTGAGCCTATAAATGAGGCTCCTGATCTGGAAAAAATGGCTAAGGCTAATTCTTCTTCCTCATCTCAAGAATGCTACCCTATAGAGTATATTGTGCAAAAAGGTGATACTCTAAGCGAATTAGCTAAAATTTTTTATGGTGAGTCAACCCTTAAGTATTGGGTTCACATTTTTAACTCTGATAAAAATAAAGAAACAGGTGTGCTTATTGATAATAGCCCTGACAGAAAAATTAATGCGGGTAAAAAACTGTGGATACCCAAACCACCATAGATAACGGGAAAATTGATGCTTATGTAGTAAGCCAGCGTCGGGTGGATATCGCAGCGCGTATCCACCTTGCCCCTTTGTCGTTCCATCAGCCTAAACGCGCCAGCGTTCCTACCCAAAAAAGTACAACGAATGAAGACAGTCACGTAGTACAACTAATTACGCGGATAAGCGAATTGCTAGTCACATAGTACAACGGATTACGGGCCGATAAGCGAATTGGTAGTCACGTAGTACAACGGATTACGGGCCGATAAACGGATTGGTAGTCGCATAGTACAACGAATTACGCGGATAAACGAATTGGTAGTCACGTAGTACAACTTTTTAAAACCGGGCCTTCAATCAAATCAATTGAATCAATTTGACATCCTGGCCCTAAACCTTCAAGT
>QNER01000535.1 GCA_003646175.1 Candidatus Parabeggiatoa sp. nov. 1 | reverse complement strand
CCGTGAACGATAAGTTTTCCTCCCTCAAGGTGAAACCGGCACCGAAAGTCTGCTTGTACCAACACGCGCTTCAAATCGGATCGGCCCAACTTCGTTAATCTAAAAATTAACGATGCCGTGTCTTCGATCAAGGTGTTTGGCGGTGCTAAAGTGGCACTTTATGAACACGTCAATTATCGTGGGTTCAAAAAGGTCTACACTAATAATGTTCCTTGGGTGGGCAAGGCCGTGAACGATAAGTTTTCTTCTTTGAAAGTGATTAAGTAACTGATGTTACGCACTCAACTTCCGTCATTCCCGCTTTCGCGGGAATGACGTGGAAGTAGAGCTTGAACGCGTAACATCAGTTATTGATTATGGTTTCCCCAAGTTTTTTGAATAAACTTGCTTTCTAATGTGACATTGTCAAATTAAGTGCTTACCATTTGCTGAATAATCAGTTGAATCTTTTAATTTAATCTCTTTGTCAATCATAGAGTTATCTTTTTTAACGGGGTTGCACACTGAGAATGAAGGTTCACCCCATAAAATCGTTTCTCTTTCAAACCTTATGATTGATATAGCACATAAATTGCTTTTTTCAATGAGATAAAAATTTTTTATGATTTTATTGAGCGAATGAAGAGTAAGTGTGAAATTATTTTTAGACAATTTCTTAATGAGGTTCTGAAATGATTAAAAAACATCCATTTTTAATACTCGGCATTGCTGGTGCCAGTGTTTGTAATGCAAGTTGGGCTGCTACAGTGGTAAAGCGCTGCAACGATTTCCAACAGGTGGAAACCGTCACCATAACTAGGGATAACGCTCGCATGGCCGGCCATAATCCCAACTTTTACACAGTGATAGCTTCGGCAGAAGGAAAAGTGTATCAAGTTGATACCAAAAAAAAGCGTGTGGTTAAGATGGATATTAGCGGGACAGCACCCAAGCCACAGCAGGATATACGAACGCCCCCATGGGGAGCTTCCGCTAAAGCCAAATTAGTTCGGAAAGGCAGCGGCCCCAAGATTGCTGATTATCCTACTGCGCATTATCAGATCAAGGCGTTGGGCAGAGCCTGCTCCGATAATTACTTTTCTCAAGAAGTCACCAAGGTTGCACACATCAAGGAATTTCTTGATACTTGGTCCCAATTGTCAAACGCCCGGAAAATAAAAGGGATGTATTTTCATCCTTGTCAACAGGCGCGTGATGAATTGGAATCCAAATTGATGAGGCTTGGCGTTCCTATGAAGATTGTGATCAAGGGGGGCAAGCGAGGTGACAAGGTGAGACATCAAATTCTCAGTATCAAGACTGATGTTGAAGTTGAGAACAATTTCTTTGAGTTGCCGAAAGGTTATGAAGTGATGAGCGAAGCCAAAATGAGGGAGATGGCACAAAAAGAAATGGAAAAGTGGAGGGCAGAGGCCAAACAACGCCGTGGACCTCCTCACCACCAAAAGCCGCCAAAGTGGAAAGCCGATTCACGTTGTGTTTCCCCAAAGAAAGAAGAACAACGTGGTTTCTATCCCCACATGCCACATAGAGGATATGGGCGTGAAGAAGGTAGGTACTAGGGCCGGAGAGCGGAAGTTCCCATACCACTTCCAAAGAGGGGCAACCATATTCGAGGCAAAAGTTTTTGCGCGCAAAAACTTTTGCCTCGAAAGGATTGCCCCTACAAGAACAATCAATATTGTAATCGAGGCAAAAGTTTTTCTAGAAAAACTTAATGAAGAGATGGGCAATCCGTAGCGTAAGCCCGATCGAAGAAGTGGTTCGGGGATTTCCGCTATCCTGCACTAGGGTGCCTCCTGTATGATGCCACCTTACCACCTATCAGTTTCTAAATATAAGTACAACGAATTTACGAAAAAAACGAATGGAAAATGCTGAAACCAAATCAAATGTTTGAATTTATTGAATTTTATTGAAATTTTATTGAAATTTAATTAAAACAAATGGAGAACGCGGAAACCAAATCAAGTGTTTGAATTTATTGAATTTTAATTCGTTTATTTAGCTTCGCTGACCTTCGGTTCGTTAATTCGTTGTACTTGGCTGAGCTGATAGGTGGTAAGATGATGCCACCTCGGCACATCAACTGTGAAGGAACCAAGTTTTAACAAAAAACTTGGTTTCTGCTCATTTTGTTTTTTTCCAAAAAAGAATCACTCCCCTTTCCCAAATATTAAGGAAAAGGAAATATTTTCATAGGGGCAGCCATTCGGTTGACATTGTACCCCATTGAACCAACATAGCCGTTTAAGCCGGTGAATTGGTAGCTCATATTCCCCATATCAACGCTCATCACGCTTATATTTTTTTCTATTAAGGCTATGTTTTGGCTCATCTTTTCCATATCTTGTTTCATTTTCAGCATACTTTCATTCATGCCACCGACAGAAGCATTCATCATCGGCATCACGCTGATGGACTGATTCATGTTCTCTACTGACTGTTTCATGGCTTCCACATTTTCTGCTACCAAAGTAAAATGTTGATCCATGTTTTCCATATAGCCCGACATGTTTTTCATATCGCCTGACATCTGAGTCATGTGTTTCGTGATGTCGTTCATATTGGTAGTTAAGGTAGAAATAAGAAAAAACATTAAAGCTGCCAATATTAGCATGCCAATCATACCAAATCGGATAATGTGTGTGGTACGTTTGCCGATTCTGATGCTTAAATTTTCTCGCAATGCCATTGCGACATTAAATTCACGCATGCTGTCGTGAACAATGTTGGTGATTTCTTTTAAATTGTCTTTTTCTTCCATATTGAGAGATTTGCTCAAGTTTATTAAAAGGAAGTTGATTTTTGGTAGTCTCTACAAACCAATAGAGGTGTTCAAACCGTGGGAATTGGGTATACACATTTCAGGCACTTCGTTCCGCCCGTTCTTCAAATTGAGAATCACGAATTGAGAATTTAGGATTAGGAATTGGTATATATACATGGGAAAGGAAAGAAAGTTTTGAATCGGGAATCGGGAATTGAGAATTATTGTCTCTATTGAAAAGGTTAATATACTGAAAGTACAACCGATTTTGGGTTAAAACTGTTCTATTTCTAAGGCGGATATGGCTCAATGTCAATAGAAATGCGAACTTTTTCAATCACAACCTCTTCGCATTATCACCTTTTTCAAGGGAACAAAGTATAACTCGACTCACAAGTTTTTGATGTTATTTAGCTTTGCAACTCACCATTTTTGAGCGTTTAAACTTTAGGTTTGAGTGTCTAAAATGATATTTATATTATAAATAAAATATTTATAAAAATATTGTTCATCGAGTATAACAAAAACTTGGAAAGAAAATGTTCCCTATTCCTTAATGATCTTAACACCTATCAGTTTGTAAAAAAGGCTATTTTTCAACACAGAGAACACAGAGTACCACAGAGTACCACAGAGTACCACTTCGTCACAGTCTAGGATTTTTATATATTATTATGTGTGTTTTTTGCCATCGAATTTGAAAACTGATAGGTGATAAGCCTTAATGATTAAGAAACTATTCCCCATTCCCGATTGGACTGAGTTTTACAAGCTCCTCCTAAATAATGTCAGTTTTATGTCAAATGGTCCACATTATAAGTTATATTTTTAATGTAGGTACCATTTTGTAATGGTTGTCATAATAATCAATGTTCGATTCAAATTCAATAGCTCAAAAAAGGGATCGGTTCAAAGGGAAAAGCGAAAGGGGAAAGATAATCGATGAAAACGATTTGGCAAAAAACACGCTTTCCCATTGAATAACCCCAGTAACCGTCTTTGTCAATCACAATTGATAGGGGATGAAATCTGTTTAAATAACTCTTTTTTAAAACACAATCCCTGTTGTTCTGGCCTATTCCTGAAAACTGTCCGGTGTCATCGGCATCCCGTCACGTACAGTTTGAACACGAAACGTACTCAGTTCGTTCAAATCTTCAATATGGCAAAGTTTTGGCAACTTAGCATTATCAATATAACCGCCCGGCAATACCACCAAAAAGTCATCCAAATTGATTTCAGGTGAATCAATTTCCACATCACCATCTATGCCCAATCTTGATGAGGCACTTACCAAACGGTTATTCGATTTGAGCAAGTTATCAGAAGTCAGGCGAATATTGCCACCGCGCCCAGCGTGGGCTTGTGCGACAATCCGTCCGTTATCCATAATGACAAAAACGGGATTTTGAATGGTAAAATCGCCACCGTTACCGGCACCTTCTTGAACACTGGTTGTGATTTGACTGTCGGTTAAAGACAGTAAATTATCTTATCAGCATTGATGGTAATACCCCCACCGCCGGCACTGATGGCTGCGGTGCTAATCGTACTGTTATTGGACAACGGAATGGTTTCACCGGCATGAATCGTAATCGTGCCTGCTTCGCCCCTTCTGACTCGTTTAACCCATTGACCATCTTCATAGAAGAAACTTTCTGGTTTACTGTCTGCCGGTTTTGGCGGGGAGGCTATCGCGTTCAGCAAGGTTAGCCACTTCGGATGTTGTGTTTAGGGGTATCCAGTGGCGACTGGTATAAATAAAATCCGCCGGTTGACCTTCGCTGGCATTAGCAACTTTGGCAATGTTGCCGGTTTGTCCCATAATTAAGGCCTGTTGTTCGATGATATTAGCAACGGTATGGGAATTGCCACTAAAGGGTATCCACTGATCATTTTGAAATACAAAGTGTGCATTTCCGACACTTGCCACTTCACCGTCTTGAATGACCAGATTGTCAGTCAGTTGGTTTAATGCGGTGGAATCAGCTACGTTAAAAGCATTCAGCCGGATGGGTTGGCATTTATCCTCGCGGAATAAACAAAAAGCATAGGTTTACCATCGAATCCTTCTGCCACTTTAATCAGTGTGCCAGGCAAACTCATCTTTAGTCCTTACCAATTAAAACGTCCGGCCAGAATAAACAGACTGCCACCACCTTCACCACTGGTGTATATGACTGCCACCTTGCCCGCTGGCAGTCATATTAAAACCAGTTGCCGTTAGTATCACTTCATTGTGCGTTGCAGCACTGCTTGGCTTGCCAAACTAAAGTTTGGACTCCAGTCTACCAAACTAAAGTTTGGACTCCTGCCTACCAAACTAAAGTTTGGACTCCTGCCAGGGTAGTCCGAGTTTTAATTCGTTTATCCCCGTAATTCGTTGTACTCAATACCGAAAAAGTGATATTAATAATGACCATTTTTTTGGGAATGCGCCCTAATAGAAAAAGCCAGATCTGCAGTCATCCCCAACCAGAGGTTGGAAACGTGTTCAACAAAAAAACGCAGAGCTTGCGCCGTTGGTTTTTCAGCGCCCGCCCTGCGTTATAGTGAAGTCACAAGACACAACGGATAGTATCCCTTCAAGGGATGCTATCCGTAAACTATTTATCTGAACATCTCACAAGACACAACGGATAGTATCCCTTCAAGGGATGCTATCCGTAAACTATTTATCTGAACATCTATAGCACTACTGCAACGAGTCACTATGGAAAAGTGTCTGTCTCTCTCCACTCGGATAAATCAGCACCCAATCCTCTTTCCCATCGCCATTGATATCAGAGATAGGCTCTACTTGTAGCTTGCCTTTAGTGGGTGGCGTACCTTTTGTCACCAAATAATCCAGCACACCACGATAGCTTTGCCTACCTAATTTGAAACTCACGATCCCATCAGGTTCAATAACAACCTGTTGAGCCATTGAATACAAAGCTTCTGGCATCGCTGGGGCCGAATGTAAGTATTGCTGACGGTGTTTGCCATGTTGGTCAGTAAATACCAGATGAGCGGT
>QNER01000534.1 GCA_003646175.1 Candidatus Parabeggiatoa sp. nov. 1 | reverse complement strand
GGATTCTTTTGTCGATAAATGTTCTCAGTTTATAAGTAAAATGAAGAACTTGCTTGCATAGCGAATCGCGTGAGCTTGTATAGACTTTCATAAAAATCTGTGAAACCAAGTTTATAGCAGAAATTTGGGCTTTCTCCCATGGGGCGCATTCCCATTTTCACGGACAGTTAAGTACTTGTGTTAGTGGTACTCAAGATTCATAATGATCCTTTTTTTGGGAATGCGCCTTCTCCCATAAAACTAAGGCTATTGAGCACCGGTTTGAGGGCCATAAAATCGTTTGGAAGTTTTCAAATTAAACTCTGGCCCTACAACTACAAGGATTGAGTATAATCAAGGATAAATCCCGGCTTGGCTATTGGGCACCAGTTTGAGGGCCATCAAATCAATTGGAAGTTTTCAAAATCAACTCAGGCCTTACTTTCTACAAGGATTGAGTCTAATCAAGGATAAATTCCAGCTTGGCTATTGGGCAGCGGTTTGAGGGCCATCAAATCAATTGGAAGTTTTCAAAATCAACTCAGGCCTTACTTTCTACAAGGATTGAGTCTAATCAAGGATAAATCCCGGCTTGGCTATTGGGCACCTGTTTGAGGGCCATAAAATCATTTGGAAGTTTTCAAAATCAACTCAGGCCTTACTTTCTACTTGGATTGAGTATAATCAAGGAAAAATCCCTGCTTATATTCAATCCCTGTAATTGATTCACTCAAAATGCGTGTGGAACGCGCCCGACTAGCTAACTCCAAAATTCCCAAAGTTTGTCAACATCCTCTCGTTCCTTAAGTATCTCGAATTGGATTCCATTCTCATAATAACCGATAACTTTAGGCACTTGGCGACTATTGTGCCTTGACCATAAACTCAAAGTATTAGCCCCGCTATCATGAATAAAAACATAATCGCCAGTTTCTATATTGGGCAAGCGGAGGTTTTTTTCCAGCATATCGCCACCAAAACAAAGTGGCCCGGCAATAGCGTAATCTTTTTCATCGACTTGCTTGAGACGCCCAGACTGGTCAACGAGACTGATATCATGATGCCAATCGTTTGGATTATAACATTCACGCAAAAACAAATCGGCCCCGACATGAATCAGTGCGGTACTCTTATGTTCGGACTCCTTAACATATTCAACCCGGCTTGCTACCCATCCGACATTACCATAAATAGACCGCCCAAATTCGGTGATGATTTTAAAATCACCCTCAAAAAGTGCCGGGCAAGACACTTGAATAAGCCGTTGATACGCTTGCATAGTGATGGCAGGCTCATCCTTGTAATAAGATACGGGGAGCCCACCGCCTATATCAATTATTTCAACTCGACGGTTTTGCTGATATCGCTGCAAACCTTCATTGATTTCGTTAACGAAGTTCAAAACCGTTCTAATCCCATTGACTAATAATTGCGGCGCACAACCTTGTGAGCCAATATGAAGATGAACCCCTTTGAGCCAATCATACTTTAAAAAAGCATCAATCAGCCTCTGCCGATTTAGTTGCAAAGGCACACCAAATTTAGAATATTCTCCCCCGACGCTCATCGATTCAATATGTCCAGTTCCCACCTGAGGATTAATGCGAATACCAATAACGCTGTTCGACAATTGCTTTGCCTGTAGTTGGGCAATTCTGTCAAGCTCTTGGAAAGAATCCGCATTTAAGTAAATACCCCGTTTCAATGCATACTCCAATTCTGAGCGTGTTTTAGCGGGCGAGTCAAAAACAATTTGAGCCGGGGAAAATCCCGCTTTTTCGGCTAGACGCAATTCCGGAAAAGAAGCCACTTCAAGCCCAACGCCTAACGCGTTAATTTTTTTGAGAATAGCCGTTAATGGATTCGTTTTGACAGCAATTGCGTGTAATGCCGACTTTGGAAATACCTCAACTAAATTATTAATTCGTGCTGTCAATCGTGATAAGTCATAAAAAATAACAGCAGTATCTTGTTCTTGAATAAGCTTATGTTGCAAGGCGCGTGAAAAGACTTGACTCATTTCTTCAGCAGTTATTTTGTTTAGCATTTTTTTCTCTAACTCACGTTTCGGGGTTCATTTTTTTTAATAACTACTTGATTTACAAAATATTATTTTATATCTTTTGCCAAAAGTCGTTTTATTGACAACTCGTTTTTCCATCGTAAGTCCTTGATTTTCGGTAATCAGATTGGTGAAAGTTGAGCGAGAAGGCTAGCCCAAACAAGGCGTTTTTCCAGCGATATTTGCTTGTCAAGAAATCGACTTTGGCGAAAAGTTTATCTTTTTATCTTTAATAATCAATAAATTACTGAAAATATTGAACCCCGAAACGTGAGATATAAATGTCTGAATCAGAAACGCAGTAACAAGTGAAGCGAGAGCATTTTTAGTTAACAGAATGAAAAATGACATGATTCAAAAGTTTTTGGCTCAGACAGGAAAAGGGATGAAACTGTTAAATTTTATTTAATATCAATAACTTGTTAAATAATTTTACCGCCCCCATCACGGCCCAGATGAGCGAAGTTTTTATTCTGAACTGAAAATTTTGATTCAGAAAATTTATTGTTTATTCTGAGCCTTTTCAAAAAGAGGGTAATATTTACCAATCAACGACAATTTATCGAGTACCCGCCGATCATCTCCAAGTTCTCGTGTGATTTGACTGGACACGTCTGCAAGACTATTTTCTTCAGCCATTCGGCATACCATTGGTGCGCTAAGCGCAATCCGTAATACACCCATTTCAGGTTCTGTGCCAATTTTGACCGGTTGACCAATAAGACATTTGTATTTAGCGATAAAACGCTCTTCAATAGTCGCGTGGATTGGCAACCAAGCAGAAATATCTTTCGTCATCCATTGATAGACCACTTTAAGTGCTTTTGTATCTAATGCCTCTCCTTGTTCACCGTTTTGTGCCGGGTGTAACGTGAAGGAAATGATTGTATTGCCCCCGTCATGTCGAAAATGCTCGGTTTGGCTTTTAACTTCGAGAGCACCAGTCTTGTCTTGCCAACATTCAGTGATTTGTCCTTCAACGTCGAGAGTCGCCTCGTTCAATAAATTCACATACGCGGTTTCTTCTAGCAATTTTTGAGCCTTTTTCACCCACTGAGAAATGAGAGAGGCACGTTTATCAACTGGAATATGGACATATTGTTCAATGTTAGCAAGTGCTGTCTCCCACCTGAGTAAAAGTCCATAATTCCTTCGAGTTGGCAAAGCTTCCTTTAGTGTGGTTAACCGTTCATCGACTTCATCCTTGGCAAAATAATTGCCTAATCCGCCCGCGAATTCTTCACACGATAAAAAAGCTTCTTTGGTTGGGAATAGGAGAAACCCACTAAAAGGGGCACCTGAAAAAAACTTGGAACCGGTACCTAAGACACAAAAACCAGCGTTAAGATATTCCGACAAAAACGAGTCATTGCAACGCATTTGCGCGGCATCAATAACTATAATAAGGGCATCCTGATATTTCTGTTTCAGGTGTTTGAGAAATGAGAGACAAAGTGCTTTAATACCCGTCTTTGAACGTTCAACTTTATGTAAAATAACGGTTTTCCCATTATCTTCAATAGCACACCGCACCTGTTCTTCTAATTGCACAGTTGATGAACAAATGTCATTGACAACACCCGTTTTTTTGCGGGCGGGTAATGTGACTATCTCCACATTGTCATCCTTAACCCCTGCAATACAATTTCCTATTAATACCCGATTACCGTCTGGCGCAGAGGAAGAAAAATGGTGACATTGGCAAGCTTCTACTGTACCGCTGCCGACTTCACCTGCTGCAACAATAATATTCTGTATCAACGGCACATCTTTGGCAGTCTGTTGCTGTCCACGTTTTTTATACCGGCAGAGGGCTAAGTAAGTTATTAGCATTTCGGCATCTGTACCAGAAGGAGTACAGACCACAAACACCTCTGATTCGTTGAATTTGAAAGAAGAAGCAATACGATTGCGGACGTTTTTCAGACTCATTGCAAAAGCTGTGGACAAATCCTTTTTTAAGGCCGCTATCAGTAACTTTTGTCTTAATAATTCAGCGGCAACAAAACCAGAAACCGTGGGGGGTGAACTGGTACAACTTGAACGAACAATAACATCGCTCTGAGGAAAAGGCGCAATATAATACTTATTAGTGCCGGTGTCATAAGACATATGTAATCTATCATCCCCCCCCTGTGTCAGCAAAATATGAGTGGGGCATGCGAGGGGCCATGCCAGCACGGCAAGATGAACGGCCTCATTAAGCCGGTTAGCACTGTCATCTGGAAAATGCGGCTTAATCAGATGTGTCCCTAAACAATGCCCTTTTTTTTCGGGAGAGGCTTTTTCATCGCACAATGCTTCATAAGCTTGTAGCAGAACAGACTCATTGACTGAGTATTCTGCTAGAAAGGCTTTATATGACTCTCTTTCTGTCTCGCTAAAGGTGTCCAGATATTTGAACGCAAACTGCCGCGCTAAAATATAACAAGCTAACCGCTGTTTCGGGAAGTGCCGAATCAATACAGCAGCCTGTAACGCATAAGCGATTTCGATAGCAATTGCGGCATTATTAATAGGCGTTTTGCTATGTATTTCTACCGTTTCGCCGACAACGCGGGGCCAATGAAATGTGTCGTTATTCGTCATGCGAATATTAACATCACATTCTAATAAGCCCTGTAATTCAGTTCGAATACTTCTTATTTGATTAATGATATTTTCCATTTTTATAACATGGATTCAATGAGTTAAGGTATTGATGACTAAAATAACACCTAAAATAATCAAACCGATATAGATGTATTGATCAAATTGCCCGGCTGATATTTTGCGATAGAGTTGACCTCCCAAAAAGATTGCCAGAAAAACGAGAGGCAATGACCAAGCATAGTAAAATAACACCGGTTGAGTCCAAAGTCCGCCCAAACCATGAACTAAGGCAATCATCAAAGCCACCGGAAAAAAATAGCCTTGCAATGTGGCTCTAAATTGGATTGGCTTCCATTGTCGCAAGGAACCATAAATAACAATGATTGGCCCCTCAGTATTGTATGCGCCACCTAATATTCCAGCGCTTATGCCAAAAAGACTTACCCATTTGTCATTAACTAATCGGAACAATTGAGGTTTTGTGAGTTGATAGAGAGAAAACAGGATGATCACCAAAGCGAGTATTAATTTGATGACATTTCCAAATAGCCCCTTGATCATCAATAAGCCAATGGGAATACCGATAAAAGTATAAACAATCAGCAACCCGGCACTTTTAAAATGTATATGATGGCAATTTTGAATTAAAAGAACACAAGTAATTGTTAAGGAAATTAAACCAACTAAAGGTGTTGCGATAGGGATATCAACCACCATTGCCAATAATGGCATAGCGATAACACCATCACCAAACCCAAACGTTGAACGTACCAAGGTTGATAGAAACAGAATCACAAAAATAACTATTTGAATATCATTCATATTAGCGAGCGTAGATAAAGTGATTGATTTTAAAGAGCCGCATTACTTTATAACAAACTCAAACTTCACACGAGCCAGTTACCGCATAAACCGCCATAATACTTTTCAACTCCTGTAAAAGTCTTTGTTGCTGTACCCGACTTAAATGCGCGATGTCCTCAATCACCTCGCCCTGCTCAAGCTGTTGAATCACTTGATTGACTGAACGGCAACCTTGCTCACAAATCTGTTCTAAGCAGGAATTAATTTGTTTATCATCTGTGATCATTTGCGCTTATCGGTTTGTAGTAGGCGATTTATCGCCTGATCATATTGAAAATAGACAAAAAATCG
>QNER01000533.1 GCA_003646175.1 Candidatus Parabeggiatoa sp. nov. 1 | reverse complement strand
CTCCGGAAAGAAGTGGTACTGTACTATCAATCATAATCCTTAACCTCCGGAAAGAAGTGGTACTGTACTATCAATCATAATCCTTAACCTCCGGAAAGAAGTGGTACTGTACTATCAATCATAATCCGTAACATCCGGAAAGAAGTTGTACCATATAACTGATATTTAGTGTTCCAAAAAGTACTAATGATTCTCTGAATTTCTCTATCATTAGTACTTCCTTGAAGGCTAATCAGTATAAGAAACGTTTGACGGGATTAGCCAGACGTGTATTTTCAAGTGCGGCTCCCGATTTGTCAGTTTCCGCCACGACATCTTCAATGTTTAAAAAAGGGATTTTATCCTGCATGTATGTAAATTGCTGAATTTGTCAATTGAGAATGTGGACTTATGCGATTTCTCACTGAATTAATACCTAAATCCTGCAATCAAACTTGTGCCATTTTCGCTCAATCAACCATTTACAGATCTATTTCATGGGTTGCTTGGTGTTTTTTTGATTCACTAAACAGTGCATTAAAAAAAGCAAACCAATTATAGCTCAATGGTTATGCCGATTTTGCTCAATTTTATTTTGCAAGATTTAGGTAACTTGACAATGTCATATTATCAGGAGTACAAGGCGAACCTTGTACGAAACCAAGCGTTATTTTCAGGAGTACAAAGCTCATTCGTCTCAGGCGAACCTTGTACGAAACCAGGCGCGATTTTCATTCGTTTCAGGCGAACCTTGTACGAAAAACGCTGTGGTTATTGAAATGTGACATTGTCAAGGTAATATACTTTTGGTAATGAGTAATAGGTATAAGGAAATGGGCCTAAATGGGCCTAAATAACACCAACGTTTTAACAGGAGATTTGAATGATATTTAATAGGTTTGGGGAGACATCTCATTGATTCTATAGCTAAAAATTCATCCAAGATTACCCGGCATAGCCAATATCCCGCTACCCCATGACCAATCTACGCAAAAAATTGTTGCTCCGCAAAAACTTTTGCGTAGTTCCCATTACCCTAGGGTGTTAAATCTGACGTGGTTTTGTTCAGTTTTTTTCACCAAACGATTGTTCCATTATAAATCTCACAGTAAATCGATATTTGAAATTAGATTTTTTGGAAAAATCGGATTTCTTCTCACAGAGTTAGGCATTTTATTTGAGCATTTCTACTAAGATACCAACTATTTTTTGAACATCGTTCACATAATATTTTGCAGTATCGATATATGCGGTATCCCCTGATAATTTAATAAATTTCCATTCTTCACCTGTCGTGACGGCACCATAGATACAAGCGATTTCATGGCCTTCTTTTTTATTAAAGAGTTTTGCGCCATACATCTCTGCTATACATTGGCCTAATCCACCAATAATATTTTCGTTTTTGGCTTCTACTATAGTCACAACTGGTGTCTCCAAGTAGAATTGTTCAGAAGATTGGCTTAGGATAAAATCACAGTAACCACTTAACCCTTTGTCTTTATCAACCGTAAAGTCAATCCCCGAAAAAAAACTGACTTGATTTGTCAGTTGTTCTTTGACTTCCAACAAAATATTGGCGATTATCAATTCAGAACGTGCTTTCTCGGTATGAATGGCTAAAGCCAGAGGAATATTCCGTTTTAGCGTTGTCTCAAGAAAGTCACTAATTTCAACACCATCAATACTAGGAAAAAGTTCTTCGTCTTCAATGACTTTTACATTGAGATCGGATTTAACTTTTTTTAGAGTAAACTCGCTATACGCCATTTACTTTAACCTCTTCTGTTAAGACATAGACTTTCAGAAAAATAGCCATTCGATCCCAAGTTTCTTTAATATCAAAGAAATCGGATTTCTCCAATTTCGGTGGATCTAAAAATGACAACCGAGAAATCCGATTTTTTGGAAAAATCGGATTTCTCCAATTTCGGTGGACCTAAAAATGACAACCAAGAAATCCACTCCGATTTTGGGGACAAATCGGATTTCGGGGTGTCTGGATATTTCTGCTATCCTGCACTAGAGTTTTTTCAAATCTTCCAATAAACCCTTTGCGGATGAAGCCGCAGTACTCAATTGCTCAGCTTTATGAGCGGCTAATGGTATGAATTGCTTCAGCGCCTCCGTTAAGTGAGCCTGCGCTTTGTCAAAATCGAGAACTTTGTCAAAATAGGGTTCCTTCTGTTCGGTGACTGGCTGGGTAGGCTGAAAAGTCATTGTCTCTATAACTGGTCGCTCAACATCATCGGCCTGAGTCTCAGCGAAAATCAGTCGCACCGCGGGATCGCCCACCACCGCATAATTACGAGCATCGTTGTTTGCCATCCATAAGCCACACAATTCTAATTCATTGACTGGGGCACCAAATCTGATTTCTTCAAGTTCCATCGTGAGATCAGAGGACAGTTCCGCATAACGCTCGTTGAAAAAGTCAATAGCAGAACCGATCGGATGGCCTTCCATAAGCCGCTTCAAAGCACTTTTAAACACGCCTACTTGCGCGTCACTTTTTTGCCACCGAAAAGAACAGTCCCAAGCGCGATCCACATGGCCGACTGTAGCTAACGCGCCACCCCTCGGGTGACTGAGTAAACGCTGCGGTAATTGAGCGATAAACGCGTGTGGTGCAATGGCTGACCGTTTACCAGGTTTGCGGGCAAATTCATCGACTTTAGGTGTACCGGCACCATAACAAGCAAAGTGGAAACTAATCAGTCCCTGTAAGCGAGCATCACTGCTAATATCATCGGCTGATAGGAATTGGTTCTTTCCACTGCCTGAGCCCCGGCCAGTCTTGACAAAGTAGAGCGCCTTGGTGAGGCAATTGTCGTGAATCACCATGACCAAATGCCAGACCATGACTGGCGGTGAAAAGCAAGCTCGGGGTTTCAGGGCCACCTAACAATTGCCCTAATTGTGCCTTAGTCGCGTTCTCTTCGAGAAAGTGCTGCACTTGCCAATCAGGTTGATCTTGGGCCATCAAGTCCGCTAATGGCTGAATGAGTTGGTCTGCACTGAGTTGAGTGGCCATATCATCTTGATTTCGTACCCCAAAAAAGGCTGCGCGGCGCGACAAGAAGCGTTTACCGGTTTCCGCTTCTACCACATTGCGAGCGTACTGTGCATATTCGTCTAAGCTGTCAAAGTAAATGCGGCCGACCGCATATTGAACATCCAGTTGGTACTGAAAACTATAGGGAATGGTTTCCGGATCACCAACAATAAGCAGGTAGTACGGCATTTTATCCGGATCAGCCGGTCCGGGACTCACTTTATGCCGACTCAGAAACTTATTTTTGGACTCACCAGGCCGATAAGCTTTGACCCCAGTGTATTCTTGGTAATAGTGTTCTTTTTTCTGGGTGGCTTGTTTTTGCCGATGTACTAACAATTCGCTGAGGGCCTCCCGGATAGCCGGATCAGCACCATGAGCAAAGATAACGCCCCAACCCGTTTCAGCGATATTTTTAGGGTCAATACCCTCCATTGGGGCAAAATGACTGTCTTTGCGATTTTTTTCTTCCAGTTCGTCAAGGTGAGTTTGATCGAACTTTTCGCCTTTGACGACTTTGGATACTTGCTCAGGCGTTAACGGGGACTGAAAGTAATCACCCGTGGAGCCGTTAATGCCATTGAAAGTAAGCTGCTCCTCTGTACTCATGTTATGGATACTCCGTGGTTAGAAATTAGAAATTGGGAATTAGGAATTGAGAACTGGAAATGAAATTTTCAATAGCGAATGATGACATCAAGTGTGTTCTATTTCCCTTTCCCCTTGGAGTGCTCCCCTGTCTTCTTCACTTAATAACTCATGTTACGCACAACGCTCGATCGAGAGTCAATCGGGGCAACCATAAAGGATTTACCTATATTTAGTGAGGTATTGTAGGGGCAATTCTTCGCGGTTGCCCCTTTCATTTAACAGCCATGAACAATCTCAAATCACGAATAGAAAACAACGGCCTTCGCATTTCATTTAACGGCCAGCAATAATCTCAAATCGCGAATAGAAAACAACGGCCTTCGCATTTACATTTAACGACCAGCAATAATTTCAAATCGCGAATAGCAAACTACGACCTTCGCATTTCATTTAAAAACTCTATTACGCACAACGCTCGATCGAGAGTCCAGAAGGGCAACCATATTCGAGGCAAAAGTTTTTGCCTCGAAAGGATTGCCCCTACATTTCGTTGCGAAAGCCCTTTCACCAAACATCATCATGGTATGGAACTTTCCGCTTTATTGCACAAACTGTGACATCGTCGAAGCAATGTGCGTAACATCACTTAACAATGCGTTTATCTACTGTGTCTAAGTGTTCTTGAAATCCCAGGTTGAGTTTCTTAAAGAACGTATGAATCTTGTTGTCCACACGTTCAGTTATCCCCAACATATCCTTTTGCATTTCTAACCTTAACAACGCGGTGTAATTCTTCTTATCGGAATGTTCCAGCAGATACTTATTCGTCGCATCACAAAGCACCGTTGCTTTCTCGTCCCTATCCCACAACCACTTCATCATCTCATCCTTTGACGAGTTCAGTTGCGTTATTTTATCCCGGCAAGATGAGAGTCGTTGTTCTCTCTCATTTTCCGAGAGTTTGGTAATTTCCGCGGGTTCCGGCTTGTTGCTATCATCCTCCGACGGCATAGCAGCACCCGTAGCAATATTAGCACTTAGTCCAAATGAAACCGGTGATTGTGCTGAGTCATCGGTGGTTTCTCCATTTTCCACCGGTGTCGCGACTTTTTCCCGAAAAAGCGTTAGAGAGTTTAGGGTCTTGTTGCAAAGTATCGAAATAGCAGCGGCCAGTGTGGTCTCATCAACTATTTTCTCTGCCAGCATTTCCGATATGTCAGTACGGAAATCTCCCATAAACAACTTAACCGCTTTTGAATCCAAGCTTGGATCTAAGTGGGTCAATTGTTGTATCCGGTTGCGAATGGAAAGATGAGATTGCTCCCATGTCAGGATACTATTGAGAAGCGCATTCTCGCGTTCTTTGAGTTCTGCTTCGTCCTGAGCCGAACCTTTCATGCTGTCTGCCAACGCTTTAAACAACATTTGTGAGTCCCCCACCACACTCGCCGTCAGAGTGGATAACTCATTGAAGAGTTTGGTTTGTTCTTCCCTCGTTTGTTTGAGCCATTCCACTTTTTGAGCATTCTCTTTTGCGGATTGCTGATATCTTTGGCGGATTATCTCCAATAGAACCGCTGCAATAAAGGCTGTTCCCAACGGACCGTTGAGAAAATTCAAAATAAAAGACATTTTTCACTCCTTTAATTTCGCCAAACTCTATAGGCTAAGGGTGTGCTGATGAAAAGGCTCTGTATTTAAGTTACATTGATATCATTGTTGATCCCACTTTTGTGTTTTCACAATTGACAATTGACAATTCGCCTTTAGGCGCGAACACTAATTAAGTCATTGACGGATACTATCCCATCGAGGTATAGCATCCGCTTCTGTTATTTTTCTTCACCTAAATGGGCTCAAAGTCACGGATATTCTGAAACCTCCTTTTCATCATCCCGCGCTTTGGGTGAAGCGGCTAAATAAAATCTACTTATCCAGAAAAGTTTTGTCCGCAGGTTTAACCTTCAAAGTTTGGCTTAGCGAAACGGTTTGGCACAAAACTTATCTGGGCAACTATACCAGTCAGGCAAACGTTTTTGCGCGCCAAAATCTTTTCTTTATAACCCTTTGATGTTATTGATTTCACGGCTTTCAACTCAAGGCGAGACGCTTCTAACCGGTACTATCCAAGTACCGGGATAGCATCCGTCGCGCAATAGTGGTACCGAAACATG
>QNER01000532.1 GCA_003646175.1 Candidatus Parabeggiatoa sp. nov. 1 | reverse complement strand
GTGACGGAACGGGTTGTGGCATGTCGTCTGGTTGCTTTAATGCCCACCAAAAAACCATTGCCAACGTCACCGCGATTAGTACGCCAATAGTGAATAAAAATTTCTTCATGGCTCAAAATTAACGGATACTATCCCTAAGAAGGGATAGCATCCGTGAAGTGAAAAATTAACGGATACTATCCCTAAGAAGGGATAGCATCCGTGAAGTGCTCTATTGTGCAGCGGGCACTCTAGCCAACATTGCTGCCTGTTGTTCAATAAATTGCTGATAAGCGTACACACCGCCTTGAAGATAAAAAACATTCATCAACTCTGTGTTGCGTAACATCGCCTTCACTTTTAGCTCATGTTCTCCTCGCGCACTGACAATTAAAATATAGGGGGATACCCCAGTTTCAGTCCGCTTTGCCACCGCTGCGGTTAATTGTTTAACAAATGCGTTGGCATTATCGGAAAGCGATAAATTTAACAGTTCAGAAGAAAGCTGTTGTTTATCGTTAGGGGGAGAAATCTTAACGACTAACCAATGTGCATAATCACGCACTTGAAAAAATTGCGCGGGTGTGATTTCATCCAAATTGCGTTGCGCCAACAAATCGCCTTGTAGAGGTGCAACTTGCTTTCGCCACTGATTCAGTCCCCCATGCAGAACCGACACGTTGCTAAAACCCGCCTCGCGCAAGTTCAGACACAGCGTTTCTAACGTTTTGTGGTTATGCCCTTCATTGACTAAAATCAGATTTCTTGATTTCAAGAACGTTTTCGTTTTCAGGGTATGCGCGGGCATATTCAACGAACCGGGAATGCGGTAACGTTGAAAGGCTTGACGAGCACGCAAGTCTATCAAAAAAGCGGTTTTGGCTGCAAATTGTTTGCCCGCTGCTTGGGCGGAAATATAACAATCCGTTTGCCGCTTTCGCGTACCTCGCTTAAACAATTGCCCACTGGTTTGCAACTGACTGAAAACTGTGGGTTTCATTTGAACTGGTTTACTTGCCTTTCGGCTAGAAAGGGGCACGGCACAACTGCGCGGCGTGTCAGTTGAATAGGAATTATTTTGCCGATTCCCTTCAGCGTTACCAGTTGTAGACAAAATAAGCCCGCTGGTAACGCACAATACGAATTTCCATTGTCGTTGCCGGTTAGAATCAAAAACAGAGATAATAGGGTTCATGGTTTTCTCTTATTGAGTTTGACAATATTATCATTGGTTTCAGGCGAACTTTGTACGACAGATCAGCGTCGTTTCTCAGGCATCGTTTCTCAGGGTCGTTTCTCAGGAGTACAAAGCGAACCTTGTACGAACAGAGCTACGTCGTTTCTCATTCGTTTCAGGCGAACCTTGTACGAAAGAAAGTTCTGCGTCGTTCAGGAGTACAAGGCGAACCTTGTACGAGGCAGCGTTTTTTCGTACAAAGGGAGCGAAGTGCTCCTGATATAATATACAACGTTTTTTTCTACAAGGTTCGCCTTGTACTCCTGATATAATATACAACGTTTTTTGTACAAGGTTCGCCTTGTACTCCTGATGCTTTGATAATGGGGATAATGCCACCACCTTCAAAACGTATTTGTGCTTCATTAAGTGGGTTGCAAAATTTAAGCACGCATAAATGTCTTCTGGCTCTAGTGAGGGATATTGCCGTAAAACTTCTTCATGGCTTTCGCCAGCGCTCAAAAATCCCAATATAGTTTGAACGGTAATTCTTTTACCACGTATGGTGGGTTGTCCATTACAAACATCGGGAAGAATGGTTATTCTACCATCCAGATAAGTCATTGCGACTTCTTTCATATTAACCTCCATATTAAATGGACTTGTGGTTTTAGTGGGTACTCCATATAACATAATATGCCACGTATCAAACTTGACAATGTCATATTTCAATCATCACGCGCCCGCTCGTACAAGGTTCGCCTGAAACGAATGATAAAACGTGTTTTCGTACAAAGGGAGCGAAGTACTCCTGATATAAGATAAAACGTGTTTTCGTACCAGGTTCGCCTGAAACGAATGATAATAGACGACGTTGTTTCGTACCAGGTTCGCCTGAAACGAATGATGCCTTGTACTCCTGATAATATGACATTGTCGAGTTAATCACCTCTTTCTCAACAACAAACAGCAGTCGTACCATTGTGTCGCACCAAAACCGGCCGAAAGAAAAATGTATTGGCTAAGATGCTATCCACCCAACACCAGCCATCCTACATTGACTACACTTGCTTGAGAGTCTGGCCGGTTTGTCCGTTGTGCCGAATATGCTCGACAGTTTTTTGGTTTTTTTCAAGCAGATATTTGAGGCTGTCGGCCGTACTCATGTCTTTAATTTCTTCGTATAGCCGTTGTTTCAATTCCGATACTTCTTGTTGTGCTTTAGGCACTTGCCCACTGGCTTTAAGATTCATCATCAATCACCTCAAAAGGCGTTATAATTTCTAACGGGTGTAAATAATTGTTTTCGATATTGACTTGCGTAATTATTATGTTTTCGATTGATATTGGCAAGATGTTTGTAGTTCCACGTCAGCAAAATATCAATTTGATTCACCACACAAATGGCAATATGAAATGCGTCAGCTTTGCTTTTGGCTGGAAGGATGCCCTTTTTGAGATATAAATCAGCCAATCTGACGATTTCAGTTGATTGTTGTTCGTCAACAAAACCTATCGGATAATTCTCCGTTACATTCAACAATTGCGTTCGTTTTTCAGCGTCCTTTGTGGCTTCAATTTCGGTAATGACAATATCAGAAATATAAACTTCGTACTTACCCGTATTGACGAAGTTTTCAAAAAAATCAATGGTTGCGTCACGTAATTGTGGCGCGTCATCTGCAAACAGAAAATTGATGACGGACGTGTCAAAATAAATTTTGAGTCGTTTCATAATCGCTTATTTGTTCCCAATAGGGCCAGATTGACCCATTCTAGATTCGCTGTTTTTTCTCACCAATAGGTGGATGACTGGCGCATTCCCACACGGAAAAGTACAACGGATACTCGAAATAAACGGATAAGTAATTAGTACAACGGATATGTGAAATAAACGGATGAATTATATGCGTATTTTATGTTATCCTTTGATTTAGCACTGCATACCAAAGGTTCGAGCATCCGTTGTACTACTGATTAGGGCCGGATGGTAGTTTAGGAGTCCAAACTTTAGTTTGGCTGGGTGGCCCAAACTAAAGTTTGGACTCCACTGCCGGGCCTGATTATAGGTGCTTAGGGTAAACCTTATCCTTATCCGGGAATGAAGAGTATCCGTTGTACTATATCCGCTGTACTACTTCAATAAACAACCGTCGTACCAAAATCGGAGTACAACGGATACGCGAAAAAAACGGATAGGTGATATATCGTTCTTATCTTTATCCGGGAATGAAGAGTATCCGTTGTACTATATCTGTTGTACTGTATCCGTTGTACTCTTTTATTGGCTAAGACACTATCCACCCAACACCACCCCTCTACGTTGACTTCCCGGCCTTATCAAAAACAGCGGCCCTTCTGTCCAATCTGCAAGCCTGGAGATGACCTAAAATAGGGAATTTTAACTCCGTTGACCTTAGGCTATCGCTCTACCGGCCCCCTACACAACCTCCTACGCTTGCTCAGTTAATAAATGACACAACTTTTCCGTCATTTGAGCTTGTATATCTGATGGTAATTCACCTAATTCACGTTGGATAACGACGGTTGAAACGGTGACAAGATGATGTAATCTAATAATAGATGATTGATGCAAACCCGTTGCAACAAAGTCTGGATGGTCAGCATCTAACTTGATATCTGTTTCCTGCAAATGAGTTGGAATATGACTCGTAATATAAGCGAACAGAACATGACGACGCGTTCCCATCGGATTCGTTAAACAAGCGGCTGGGCGTAATTTGTTAGTCGATAAATCGTCATAAGGAAAAGGCGCTAAAAAATTTTACCCTTTGTCATGATATGGTTTCCCCTCATTAATAGTGTAGATGTCTTCTTCTCGCTCAGTTATGGAACTGGGACTACTATAAGGGGGGTTGCTGACAACTGTTTTTGTCCATTCTTGGTCGTAAAACGGTTTACCATCCTTTAACGTATAAATATCTTCCTCTGATTTTTTTAGGGAATCAAAGGCCGGATTCCGAATCACGGTTTTCAGCCATTCATATTCTTCCTGTTCGGCTTTTTTTCGCAGGGCTTCTACCGCTTCAAATCGTTGTAAGTCAACATAAGTGATGATAGCGGCAGCTGCCTTGCCTTCCTGCTCAATGATGATTCGTTCTCCCATCAGGGTTCTATTAACGAGTTCTGGGAAACGGTCATTTGAGAGATGCACATTGACTCTCATCATGATTAATCATACTCCATTGTCAATTCAGATAATTTGTTCCCAATAGGGCCAAATTGACCCATTCTACGTTCGCTGTTTTTCATTTTTCTCACCAATAGGTGGATGACGGGCGCATTCCCACACAAACAAGTACAACGGATACTCGAACCGAAGGGAAGCTACGCTAAATAAACGGATAGGTAATTATATCCGTTGTACTATATCCGTTGACCACTTCAACAAACAACCATCGTACCATTGTGTCGCACCAAAAGCGGAGTACAACGGATACGCGAAAAAAACGGATAGGTGGTATATCGTTCTTATCTTTATCCGTTTATTTCGAGTATCCGTTGTACTACATCTGTTGTACTATATCCGTTGTACGACACCGGCTAAAACGCTATCCACCCAACACCACCCCTCTACGTTGACTTCCCGGCCTTATCAAAAACGGCTGCCCTTCTGTCCAACATAGAGCAGGGAGAGGGAAGGGAAGACTGGGAAAATGGTGGGTTTCGCTACAGCGAAGCCCACCCTAATCCTACACTCGCTACACAACCCATCCTACGCTCGCTAGACTTCATCCATATCTAGCAGTGCCAAATATTCTTGAGGCATTAGTTCATCGGGTAGTTCAGCTTCAAGCGATAGTCCCTCATTCCACCCTGTATTGATTAAAAAACAAAGCAACTCATTGTAGTGTTTGACAATTTCTTTGGCCTGTACTGTGTTGTTTTGATTAGCTCGCCATCTTCCCGCAAGATACGTCAAAACAATTCTAATAGGTTGTATCTCATCTTGTTCTAGCATGTTTTTACCCTATTTATTTCTTAACCCGTTCTGCTCCTTGCCGCACCATTGCCGGAATATATTCTTCTAAAAATCCGCTTTGATGGGGCAACTGTACTCCGCATTTTTCCCAAAACGTTGCACAATTGTAAGTATTTGGTGGAAAATTTTTATCTCCTTTCTCTGGGAACTTGTAAAATGCCCCAATACCACCTGTTCTAATTTCTTCGATAATATTTAAGTAAGTTTGTTCATTGATCGGGACTGTCAGCTTGTATAAATCAAGTTCTATTTGTCCCCGATTGTAAAAACCACAGGCCACTTTTTTAAAGAAGTTCGTGTCATCACTTAATTGACCTGCGAAAGCACTTTTCTTTAGTTGATTACGGGCTTCTCTAAAATTAATGTCTTTAGGAATGATTGGGCCGAAACCATATATCCGTTTCCCATCAAGTGACAATCCAACATGACCTGTTAGTGTTAAAGGTTCTCCCAAATTTCTTAATCGTCCATTACCTTGGAACGCATAAATTTCTACAACGTTTTTTCCCGCATCGAACAACATCACCTATTCCCATTATAAACGAAGTAATCGTACTACCTATAACATCGCCACCTAAAACTAAGCGATTTTAGCCTAGATTATCGCAATCACCAAAAACAGGCCAAAAGAATAAAGCTATTGGC
>QNER01000531.1 GCA_003646175.1 Candidatus Parabeggiatoa sp. nov. 1 | reverse complement strand
GCGGGCATTTACAAATTGTCTTATGAAGATTTAGTCGAAGCCGGGCTACAACCTCAGTTGATGAATCCTGAACGGTTGCATCTGTTTAACCGTGGGGAAGAAGTGGCTATCCGAGTGATTTCTGAGGAAAATGATAAATTCCAGCCCGGCGATTACATCGAATTCTATGCAGTGAGTTTCGAGAATGTTTTCACTGATACCAACGTTTATTGGTTGTATTGGCGAAAAAAGAGCTTTGGTAAACGGATGGCTCAAATTGACAGCGAAATGATTTTCGATGGCGAAAAAATCAATGCCTTCTATGAGCACCTTCATATTGAGCAAAATCCGAAATTTTGGTTGGAAACGCCCGGTGCGCCTGAACAAGATTATAGGTTTTGGCAAAGACTCAATGCCTCAGACGTGAAAGAATATACCTTTCAGGTACCCGCCCCATTTTCAGAACCCACTGAAGCGATTGTGCGGGTTGGATTTCAAGGGCGTTCTACGGCACCCCCTCATCCAAACCATCATACTTTGATTCGGTTGAACGGCACCGTGATTGGGGATGAAGTTTGGGATGGCGACTCACCGTACATTCAGGAAATGCGTGTTTCATCAGAACTGTTTGTCGATGGCAAAAATACCTTGACGGTTGAAATGCCCGGCGACACCGGTGCCGTGGTAGACGTTATTTATATCAACTGGATAGAAGTGGAATACTGGCGGGACTTTTTGGCGATTAATGACAGTTTGGTATTTACCGTGAATGGCAGCGGCAAAATTCAGATAACGGTGAAAAAACTGACTCAACCAGAGATTAGGATTTATGACATTACCAATCCCTTTGATGTGGCTGAAGTAATTAATTTTTCGGTTGAAGGCGAAAAGCGGGATTTAAAAGCCACGTTTGAAACGCTGGCGATGGGTGAAAAAACGTTTTATGTGTCAAGCACTCAACCATCAAACCCCAGCATCACGCCTTTTCAACCGGCTAATCTCAAAGCACCCAAAAATGGGGCCGATTATATTCTTATTACAGATAAGGATTTTTTAGCAGCCGTGCAACCGTTGGGCGAACTCCGCCGGCGACAAGGGTTGCGCGTCAAAGTTGTCAGTGTCCAAGACATCTATAATGAATTCAACGATGGCTTATTTGATCCGGCTGCGATAAAAGATTTTTTGCAGTATGCATACCAAAATTGGGGCAGCCCGGCACCGACTTATGTATTTTTGGTTGGCGATGCCAATTTGAATTACAAAGCCAAGACTAAAAAAACGAATAAAGTGCCAACGCATCTGTCAGCGTCTTATGATGGCTTAATCCCGGATGATAGCTGGTATGTCAGTGTGGATGGTGATGACATTTTGCCGGATATGTTTATTGGGAGAATCCCCGGCAATAGTCCAGAAACGGTAACGGCATTGATTGACAAAATCATCCGTTTTGAAGAATCCACCGTTGAAAATCCTCGCAAGGTTTTGCTGATAGCTGATAGTAATAGTGAATTCGAGGATTTGAATGAAGGCATTGTTGACTATCTGCCGGGTGAATTTGATACCGATAAGGTTTACTTGCGCTCTTATTTTGAAGGTGTGGATAAAGATGGGCGGGCTGAAAAAATAGCACAAGCCACCCAAGACATTATTTCCAGTTTCAATAATGGCGCGATGATCAGCAACTACATTGGGCATGGCGTTATGGATAGGTGGAGTGCGTCAAAGGGCTTATTTAAGCCGGAGAATGTTCATACACTCAGCAATGAAGAACAGTTAGCCTTTGCGCTGATGCTGACTTGCATTAATGGTTATTTTGTGGATGCCGGTAAATACTCTCTTGCCGAAGAGTTTTTGTTAGCGCCGGGCGGCGCGATTGGTGCTTTTGCACCAAGTAATGTGAGCTATACCTGGGAAGACATGATTTTGGCAAATGAAATTTTTTCGATCATTTTTGAACAAGGCAATAGAAACTTGGGTGCCATCACCACGCAAGCCAAAATTGCCGCTTATGAACAAGGCGCTTCGCAAAATGTGGTAAAAATGTTTACCCTGTTTGGTGATCCGGCTGTTAACTTAAAAGACTGGCAGTAGGGAATTGGGTTCGTGGCAAAAGTTTTTATGCACAAAAATTGCGAATTGGGAATTGACTTGCTTCTCCCTAAATTGGATAGTCCCTGCAAAGCCGTGCGGTTCTTAAAAATCAGTCAGTTACAAAAAACGTATGGGGGACTTTAAAGGAGAGAATTGAAATTATGGAAAGCTTTGCCGCTGGCATGTCAATTCATAAATAGGGGGGACCAAATTGGTACTCCCTTTGATGCTGTAGGTAGTCAAGCTATACTGGAAGTACAACGCATTGAAGGATTTTACGGATTGATTTTTTTAAGGCAATAGAAATGCGAACTTTGTAAGCCATAACCTCTTATTTCATTTTTACCCTTTTCAAGGGAATGAAGTCTAAAAAATATAAATATTAATTTTATGCACAAAAATAATTTTCTTACCAAAAAATTTCATCAATAAAAATCACCTGTTTAGTATTAATTACATACTAACTCATGTTACGCACAACGCTAGCTCGAGAGTCAATCGGGCAACCATAAAGGATTGCCCCTACATTTAGTTAGATATTGTAGGGGCAATCCCTCGCGGTTGCCCCTTTCATTTAACGGCCAGCAACAATCTCAAATCGCGAATAGCAAACAATGGCCTTCGCATTTCAGTTAACGGCCAGCCAAAAAATTCAAATCGCGAATAGCGAATTATGGCATTTGCATCTCAGTTAACGGCCAGCGAAAAAACGCAAATCGCGAATAGCGAATTAGGCCTTCGCATTTATTTAACGGCCAGCAATAATTCTCAAATCTCGAATAGCAAACAACGGCCTTCACATTTCATTTAAAAACTCTTATGACGCACAACGCTCGATCGAGAGTCAATCTGGGCAACCATAAAGGATTGCCCATACATTTCGTTATATATTGTAGGGACAATCCCCCGCGCAAGCCCCTTTGCGGTTGCCCTTTCACCAAATACTCATTATGGTATGGAACTTTCCGCTTTATTGCACAAACTGTGACATCGTCGAAGCAATGTGCGTAACATCAGATACTAAGTCAACACTTTAAAAAAAACACTTTTTAATAACTTTTCAATTATTAAATTTTCAACACGGGGAAGTTGCGCCCAAAATAAATTGAGCCATAATTTTAATTTAAAGTGACTTTATACTCAGCAATCGTTGCATTTATGATCCAATACATACGATAAATCGAAAATGTAGTACACCAAACGGGATATTTTGCCATCAGTAAAATTAAAAAGTGAGGCAAGACGGAGGGGTTATATTTTAGGCTTTTTGGTGTGTTTTTTGTGTACAAAAAATAGCGAGGTATGTCGTTGGTGCGTGCGCGTGCGTTATTTCTATTTATCAAACTCGAATTATTAATCAATCCTTATACAAAGCCAATAAACATTAATTTTACTAGGGATTCTAACGGTATATCATACCCTCATCATTTTGAAGGCACTTTTATTTATTTATAAAACTAAAAGCAAAGAAACTTTTATTTTACAATGTAACAACGATTTTGGAGTACAAGACTTGTACCTGTCTGCAAGGACTTGCATTCCAAAAAACCTGATTGTAACGGCTTTTGTGGGGAGGGATTTGGGAACTACGCAAAAGTTGAACTCGTAAGCCAAAAAAAACTTTTGCGTAGAGCCAAATTCCCGATTTCCTCCCCCAAATTCTTTTATCTAAGGGTAAACAATACTTATAAATCGTTGGCATTTTGGTCATTTTTATCATTTTGCATTGCAAATTGCATCTCAAACTGCAATTTATATACCCATAAATAAGCTATAAAAATAGCTATATTACATTAAAAACAACAGGTTAATGAATATGGCATAAAGTTTGCATATCTATTGCTTAACTTTTCACGAGTGATGGGCTTAGAAAGCCACCAGCTTTGCCATGCAAGAGGTGTGGTCATCAGGCAAAACAAACTAAAACCGTTATCTGAAAAGTAATAGGTTGGTAATAATTGATAGTTAATTTGGTTTTGATAAGTTGTTTGGAGATTTTGGTACTTTAATTTGTGACTTAAAACCTACTCCTCATTAGGAATTAACCAAAAGGATAGGGTATCTAACGGTACTGTGCATTAACAACACAGCCGTTAGGTATAATTCACAAAAAGGGTGTCCCAAAAAGGAGTGATAAGGCGAATTAAGGGCGGAAAATTCATAGAGTTAAAAACCGAGTATTAATAAACGGGCATTGTAAGTGTGCTTACGGCGAGTTTTTTAACGCACTGTTTTTTTTACTGGGGATGAAAATTCTTTTTTTTGATTCGCATTGAGAGAGGTTTGATGCGCTTTAAAGAAATCACTCAACTTATCACGACTTATGAAGGGCAAAAAAACGTAGCAATACCGTCAACACTTAAGGTTTGCTATTTGTTGAAAATTTACTTCAATAGGAAAAAACGTTATGAACCACCATGTGGGTAAAAAGTGGGCAATGAGTGCCCTGACGGGTACTGCTTTGACAATGGGCAGTTTTACAGCACTGAACGCTCAGGCGGGTGTCTGTGTCCTTGACTTCGCGAAAGTTGAACCTGCTGTCAGTTATGATGGCTATCCAAACTACTTTAACTCGGGTAACTACCATGAACATAGCATTACCGATAAGTGGAACCCTGTCGTTGTGAAGAGATTCCTCAGTTGTTACGAGTGGAAGTGGCGGACTCCTACGGAAAGGATGGCTGCCTGTGAAGCTGCCTATAAAACTACAAAGCACATTTGGTATCCGTTGCCAGATGGGCAAGACGCAAAAGTCACAAGCGCACATTGGTTCGATGATGCTAAAAGCTGTGACGAATTAAAGGCTTTGGGGATTCTTCCACAGGGGGTAAAACTCCTCGCAACCGGCGTGAATTTAACCGCCACCAAGAATGGGAGTGGAGTAGACTTAGAATTAACCACCACTGCTGAACCCGATACGGCAGCACTTGACATCCTCCGTGGTGATAAGCTTGATAATGGTGGGACGGCGCTAAGTGTGGCATGTCGTTTTGCAAGTAGTGGCGATTCAAGTAGCGGTTCCTCATACTCTTGCACAGACACTGTTGTAGGGGACACTTACCGGGTATTAGAGACAGAATATGATGGTTATCTCATTGTTCACGATGAAGTCACTCCGAAGTAACAACAACGTGGTTCGTCCTAAAATGGGTAATGCGCTATGAGTGATAGAAGCCCTGAAGGTTTCATATCATGCTGAAATCTTCAGTGGCTCTTTCATATTCTTTGTGGTAAAAACCGTGTGTGTCGCCATTAAAAATTGCCAAAAATTGTTGTCTATTTTGGGTAAAATAAAATAGCTCTGTAGTTTTCACGCTACAGGGCTTTTTTTTTGCCCTGCCGCACCGAAAAAGGCAGATTCCCATTTTCACAGACAGTTAAGTACAACAGATACGCGAAATAAACGGATAGGGCTTGATTAATTTTAGCTTTTGTCTTGCAGTCTGTCGGATTAATCAACTAACTCATTGATTATTAACACTTTTATAATAATTATAAATGTTATACAAAACCATGGCTTAGCAGTATTCTCCGACAGGCTGCTAGGAATTAGGATACATAAGCTTATAATAAATCCCACCGATTTATTTATAGTGAAGCGATTACCCGGCAAGCAAATTGTTGGCAGGAGTCCAAACTTTAGTTTGGCTGGCCCAAGATAAATCTTGGACTCCTGATAAAATGTGACAATAATTATAAATTATATATAAAACAATGATTTAGCAGTATTTTTCAACAGGATG
>QNER01000530.1 GCA_003646175.1 Candidatus Parabeggiatoa sp. nov. 1 | reverse complement strand
GGACAGGTGGGCGTAGAAAGTCAGGTGGGGCGAGGGAGTACTTTTTACTTTACATTGCCGGCAATTGGTTAAGGCGTCCAAACTAAAGTTTGGACTCCTATTTTCTGAAAAGCTAAAGAGGTGAAACCATAAATGGGCGAAGATTATGAACAGCTATTAAAAGAACACAATAAATTATTAAAGCGAATAGATTTATTAGTTCGTTTGGGTGATAGACAGCAGGGACAATTAAGGAAATTAAAAGATGCCGCAGAAACTGCGAACCTTGCCAAAAGCGAATTTATTGCCAGCATGAGTCATGAACTGAGGACTCCACTCAATGGCATTTTAGGTTTTACCCAGATTCTTAAACGTGATAAATCGCTTAATCCCCAACAAAGAGATGCGGTCAATACGATAGAACAATCGGGCCGGCATTTGCTGATACTCATTAATGATGTGCTTGATATGTCCAAAATAGAAGCGGGCAAAATGGAATTACACCTCCATGATTTTCACTTTTCCAATTTTCTCAAAAGCATCATAGATATCATTCAAATACAAGCCAAACACAAAAATATTGAGTTTCAGTCTGAAATCAACGTTTCTTTGCCGACAGCAGTCAATGGCGATGAAACTCGATTACGCCAACTCTTAGTCAATTTGCTTGGTAATGCGGTCAAATTTACTGAACAAGGTTTTGTGAATTTTCGCGTTAGCTATTGTGAACACACTTCTAACCCTTCTCAGGAGGGGATTGAACACGCCCCCAGTTTTGAGGATAAAATTCGCTTTGAGATTGAGGATAGCGGCCCTGGGATTAAAACGGATGAATTGGAAACTATTTTCGAGCCTTTTAAGCAGGTAGGCGCGCAACGGTATATGACGGAAGGCACAGGATTGGGGCTACCGCTTTGCAAGAAGCTTGTGAAAATGATGGGTGGCACACTTGGGGTTAAAAGTACCTTTGGTAAAGGCAGTCTGTTTTGGTTTGATTTGGTACTTCCAAGCGTCGAAGGCTGGTATCCAATTGAAACCAGCCAAACAGAACCACGTATTATTGGATATAAAGGGAAACCACGCCGCATTTTAATCGTTGATGACAAAAACGAAAATCGTGGTTTTTTGTTTGAACTGCTGTCATCATTAGAATTTGATATAGCTGAAGCCTTCAATGGTGATACCGCCATTGAAATCGCATTGCCATTTCAGCCAGATGTTATTTTTATGGATTTGCTCATGCCCGTCATGGATGGGATTGAAGCAACACGTAGAATACGCCAAATTGCTGAATTAACAGAGGTGATTATCATTGCCATTTCCGCCAATGTATCTGATGAAACTCAAAAAACCAGTTCGGCTGCGGGTTGTAATGATTTTATCGCCAAACCTTTCACAACGGAAGAGGTGCTAGAAAAACTGGGTTCCCAGTTGAAACTAGAATGGGAGTATGATATCGACAATTCGGTTCAACTTTCACAGAATCAAGGAGAATCTGAGAAAACCGAACAACCCATTGTTAAGCCACCTGCGGAAATGGTTAAAATGCTGACTGATTTAGCGATGCTGGGTGATATAAAAAGCATCATTAACAAAATTGAGCAGTTAGAACACACAGATAGCAAATTTGCACCATTTATCGCCCAAGTGCGGCAATTAGCAGAGGGGTTTCAGATACAGGAACTCAACGAATACCTTGAATCATTCTTTAATCAAGATGGGATTGAACCCGCTTTGGTTGAACCACCCACAGAAATGATTAAAATGCTATATGATTTAGCGATGATGGGTGATGTAGAAAGCATCACAGAACAAATTGACCAATTAGAAAAAACGGATAGCCAATTTGCATGGTTTGCAGATCAAGTGCGGCCGTTAGCGGAGGGGTTTCAGGTACGAAAAATCAGCGAACTCCTAGAATCGTTCTTAAACAAAAAGGATTCATGAAAATGACCAATAATTCTCACCAAGGCACACTGCTTATTGTGGATGACAAGCCCATCAATTTAAAAATGCTTTTTGCCTATTTGCGTGATCTCAACTTCAAGGTGCTGGTTGCTCAAAATGGTGAAGATGCGCTTGTGAGGGTGACTCACGCGCCACCTGATCTCATTTTGCTGGATGTGATGATGCCACACATAGATGGGTATGAAACCTGCCGTCGCCTGAAGGAAAACGAGGCTACCCGTGATATTCCCGTTATTTTTATGACGGCACTGTCCGAAACCGTGGACAAGGTGAAAGGCTTTGAAATGGGGGCGGTTGATTACATCACCAAACCGGTTCAACATGAAGAGGTTTTAGCGCGTATCACGGCCCACCTGACGATCCGAAAACTGCAAAAAGACCTTGAAGACAAAAATCAACTACTTGAACAACAAAATGCCGAACTGGAAGCCTTCGCCCACACCGTTGCCCATGATCTGAAAAACCCTTTGAACGGCATCACCGGTTTTAGCAGTATGCTTATCTATAAGTTGGCTTCTTCTCTTGATGCCGAATCACTGGATTTTTTACAACACATTAAAAAATCCGGCCTGAATATGGCCGATATTATCGATTCGTTGCTATTATTAGCCAGTTCACGCCAGATCGATGTGGAGATGACAGCACTGGATATGGTTGAAATCATCACGCGGGTGCAACAGCGTCTTGATTACATGATTAAGGAATTTCAAGGCGAGATGGTTTTGTCGTCAGAATGGCCCACCGCGCTGGGCTATGCGCCTTGGATTGAAGCAGTTTTGGCCAACTATATCAGTAATGGCCTCAAATACGGGGGCCGTCCACCACGCCTAGAATTAGGGGCTGCACCTAGCGACGAGGGTTACATTCGCTTTTGGGTGCATGACAATGGAGACGGCCTGACTCCTGAACAGCAAAGCCAATTGTTTGTACCCTTTACCCGCATTAGCCAAGTGCGCGTTGAAGGACATGGCTTAGGATTATCCATTGTGCAACGGGTGATTAGCCGCTGTGGGGGACAAGTGGGGGTAGAAAGTGAAGCGGGGCAAGGGAGTACTTTTTATTTCACATTGCCGGCAATTGGTTAGAATTAGAAAGGAGATCGGTTCAAGGGGGAAGGGGAAATGGAGGGGGAAAGGGGAAAGATTTATTGATTAGATTATCTTCATGCGAGTTACCTGAAAATTTATTCGGTACTTAGCTTTACAATGTCACATTATCAGGAGTACAAGGCGAACCTTGTACAAAAAACGGGCTTCATTATCAGGAGTACAAGGCGAACCTGGTACAAAAAACGGGCTTCATTATCAGGAGTACAAGACGAACCTTGTACAAAAAACGGGCTTAATTCTCAGGAGTACAAGGCGAACCTGGTACGAAAAACGGCGTATTATGTCAACTTATATATTCAAATAAATAGCTTCACGGATAGCAGCTATTTATCAGTGCGAATAATTTCTGAAGACCCTTATCCGTTTATTTCGAGTATCCGTTGTACTAGATATCCATTGCGTTTGCCACACAGTGTTAGAAACCTTCAAGGTTTCCAAAACCTTGAAGGTTTTGCCCTAAATTATGTTCAAACTGATATATAAAAGGAACAACTATAAGTACAAAACAAACCGTCTATCCAGACAGCCCTCTTTCCCCTTTCCCCTTTCACCTATTAACTAACTAAGGAATAATTAATATGTGCGGTATTATCGGTGCAGTGGCAGAACGCGATGTTGTGCCCATTCTCATTGAAGGCTTAAAACGCCTTGAATATCGTGGCTATGATTCAGCCGGATTGGCTATTATTGACTACCAATCTTATGGACTTGAAAGTCAGCGTGCCACCGGCAAAGTACATGATTTAGAAGAAAAAGTTAAAGCCACTTTTTTATCTTCACCCACGGGTATCGCTCACACACGCTGGGCAACGCATGGCAAACCCAGTTTTGAAAATGCCCACCCGCAAATTTCCAGAGAGACTGTCGCCGTAGTGCATAACGGCATTATTGAAAATTACCTGAAGTTACGTCTACAGTTAGAACAACGCGGTTATGAATTTAATTCAGAAACCGATACCGAAGTGATAGCCCATCAAATTCATCACTATCTCCAGCAGAGTAAAAATTTATATGCCGCCGTTTCAGCCGCTGTGCAAACCCTTGAAGGCACGTATGCGATAGCTGTCATCAGTCCCCAAGCACCCGAACGTTTAGTGGCAGCGCGGCGCGGTAGTCCTTTGGTAGTGGGTATTGGGATTGGCGAATATTTTGTCGCTTCCGATGTGGCTGCTTTGATTCCGGTGACTCAACGGATGATTTTTCTGGAAGATGGTGACATTGTTGTTCTCCAACGCGATCAGATTAGCATAACCGACTTTGCTGGCAAGCCTGCCAAACGCCCTGAGCATGTTAGCCAATTACAAGCGGATGCGGTGGAGCGTGGTGAATACCGTCACTACATGCTTAAGGAAATTTTCGAGCAACCTGGTGCTGTCACAGATACACTGGAAGGTCGTGTCCACGACGGGCGTGTGCTGGAAGCCGCGTTTGGGCCTAACGCGCCGCGTTTACTTGAAAATATTGAAGCAGTGCAAATTATCGCTTGTGGTACCAGTTATCATGCTGGGTTGGTCGCTCGCTATTGGATTGAAACGTTGGCGAAATTGCCTTGTGTGGTTGAAATTGCAAGTGAATTTCGCTATCGGCAACCATTGGCTAACCCAAAGACACTGGTTGTCACCTTGTCTCAATCTGGCGAAACGGCTGACACGTTAGCGGCTTCGGGCGAAGCGAAACGTTTAGGTTTTGGCCCCAGTCTCGCTATTTGCAATGTGCCAGAAAGTTCATTGGTGCGGGCCTCTGATATGGTATTAATGACACATGCAGGCCCTGAAATTGGGGTGGCTTCGACTAAAGCATTTACGACCCAATTAATGTCCTTGTTAATGCTGACAGTCATACTCGGACGACGGCATGGTGGTATGACCGCTGAAGTAGAAAAAACGATTGTCGCTGCTATGTTTTCTCTGCCTCAACGGCTTGAAAGGGTATTGGCACTCAATGAGCAAATAGAACAGTTAGCTCAACAGTTTGCTGATAAGCGTCATGCGTTATTTTTGGGCCGAGGCATCCATTATCCGATAGCGATGGAAGGTGCATTGAAACTGAAAGAAATTTCTTACATTCACGCTGAAGCTTATCCTGCTGGCGAACTGAAACATGGGCCTCTTGCTTTAGTGGATACTGAAATGCCCGTCATTGCGGTGGCACCGAATGATGCTTTGCAGGAGAAACTGAAATCGAATCTGCAAGAAGTCCATGCGAGAGGGGGACAACTGTTGATTTTTGCCAATCATCGCGCCATTATGCAACCTTCTGATTATATTCAAGTCATTGAATTAGGTGAAGTTGAAGAAGTTATCTCGCCTATTGTCTATACGATTCCGTTGCAATTGTTGGCTTATCATGTGGCGCTGATTAAAGGTACGGATGTTGATCAACCGAGAAATTTGGCGAAGTCGGTGACGGTGGAATAATACACGTACCCTTTTCTCCAATCAATAAGTACAACGAACCCCTGAAATCAACGAATTAAACACGAGCACATGGTACAACGAATCCCAGAAATAAACGAATTAACTTATCATTCGTTTCAGGCGAACCTGGTACGAAAAACCGGCGAAGATTCTCAGGAGTACAAGGCGAACCTTGTACGAAAAACTTGGTTTTTATTGAAGTGTGACATTGTCAAGTTAAACACGAGTACAAAAGTAGTTTATACCGATTTAACGTAACCAATTGATTTACTTGAATTTATCTTATTATTTTGGTAAATGTAATAAAATCAAGCATTTAAGATTAAATCGGTATAATGTCTATAGT
>QNER01000529.1 GCA_003646175.1 Candidatus Parabeggiatoa sp. nov. 1 | reverse complement strand
TTGTAGCCATTCTCGCGCCAAATGACCGGGGATATTAAAAGGACCATTTTTTTGGGTGCCGATAAACGATACGCCCTGGTTTTCGACTAACGGTTTTGCCACCGTCAAATTCATACGGCCGTTGGCTTTTTCTGAACCGGTTAAGTCCGGGTAAATTTCACCTACGGGTTTGCCATTCAATAATGCTGGGCGATGTAATTGGTTCTCACCAATAAAGGTTTCTGTGTGCCAGTCTGGTGTAAAAAACACCAATGACACGCGCACCGCGGCACCTTCGTTTACCCATGGTTCATCACACCACGCATCAAAAATACGTCCGGTGTTCTGAATACGATCCAAGACTTGACGATTTGCGCCACCTCGAATGGAATTAGTCGCAACCAAACCGGCAGCTTTTGCCTTTTTGTCTTCGAGTTGAGTACGCGCTTTTTCAAACCAGTAAGTGACCAAATCGGCACCACCGGGGACACGCGCTTTATAAAGCCTTCGTAATTGAGTGACATACTCTTCACCTAATCCATAAATCATTTTTTTGTCACCCAAAAAGGGCGGATTCCCGACAATAAAATCAACTTGCGGCCACTGTGGTTCGGTGCCTTCTTCATTTAAGACGGCATCCCGACAATCAATTTGATTCAACGGTTGCAACACGGGATCACGGTTAACACCATAGCCATTTGCTAACATCCATTGAATATGTCCAATCCAAATAGTGATTCGCGCTAATTCGGCCGCATAAGGGTTCACTTCAATCCCATTGACATTTTGGGGCCCGACATTCATGGAAAATTGTCGTTGTAAACCCAACTGTTCCGCCTCTAAATTGGCTTTATGTTCTAAATCCTTTAAGCCGTGCAAAGCCAAATATAAGAAATTGCCGGAACCACAAGCCGGATCAAGCACTTGCATATTAGCAAGCCGAGCCAAAAAACTATTAAAGACATTCTGAGCCGTTTTTAGAGTCTTTTTAGAGTGTGACTTTTTCAGCATCGCTTCAATGTTAGCCTTCGTGTGTTCCCAATCCGTTTGCAACGGTTCCAACACGACGGGCTTAACAATTCGCATAATAGATAGCGGATCAGTATAATGCGCCCCTAACTGACTGCGTTTATCAGGATCCAAGCCGCGTTCAAACAAGGTGCAAAAAATAGAAGGCTCAATGTCTTTCCAATCTTGATGGGCGGCTTGCAATAAGGTTTTAATATCTGCTTTTTCCAACGGTAAAACATGGGGTTGTGCAAACAAACCGCCATTAAAATTATCAATCGGTGTGGTGCCAAACAGTCCGCCCTGTTGCATCGCGGTCAATAAATTTTGCAAAGTCGCTGTACAGTATTTAGGATGTTTACGACAAGCTTCTAAAACGTCAGTCAATAAATGTTTATCTTCAAACCAGCCGGCATCTTCAGCAAACATGCAGTATAATAATTGACTGATAAAGCGAGCGACTTGGTGTGGCTCATGGTTTCGTTCTCGCAATCTAAGTGCCAATTCTGCAAATGCTTTTGCTACGTTTTCGGTAACGGCAGCCCGTGTTCGTCCTGGCTTCAATTGCTCAGGTAGGGTAAATACCCATTTCAACATCTGCCGTTTATTCGCTAAAGCTAAATCTGCGAGTGCTCGTGAAATTGGTATAGATACGGATAGTCTCCATATCAGACACCACTAACAGGGGGGGATTTTCTAAAGCGAGGGCATAATGCTGAAGCTGCACAAATGCTTTGTCTAGGTTTTTATGCTTACCTTTATATTCCCACGCAAAATGATGACGTTTCCACACATCCGCCCAACCTTTACCGCCGCCGGTGGTGCCTTTTTCAAAACTGTACCAAGTGCCATCAGGATCGGCTTCGGCTGGTGTAGGTTCTTCTAATAAACGACACAGTTCGATAAAATGTTCTTGGGCTGCTGAGCGTTCTTTGAGATTAGCAGCTTGCCATTTGGCAATAAATGTTTCTGGTGTCATGGTTTAACTCGATCATCAAGTTTTTTCGTAATCCAAACAATAACTACAAGGATTGTATATAATAAAGGATTTTTTCGCGTGTGAGTTTAATTCATTAATTTTAATTTAAAATCAACTATTTAGGTTAATCTGTGAGATCTATTTTCGATATTCGATGGTGAATAAATTGATAATTCCTTATAATAAATCCTTTTTTATATACAATCCATTGTAGTTAGCTCCTAGTACACGATCACTACAGTGTAAGCCCACAGGAAAACAGGGGCAACCATAAAGGATTGCCCCTACAATCAATAATTAACAATTTGTAGGGGCAATCCCTTGTGGTTGCCCTTTTAGGGTAGATTGAAATTTTCCCGTATCCGGCACTAGAATTCCTCATATCCGTTCCAAATGACAAAAAAAAAGTTCCCACGCGCCTGCGTGGGAACTAGAATCCCTCACCTCCGTTCTTCATGACAATGACTTTTGCCGTCACATTTACCGCTTTTGCCGTAACATTTTTTTCGTGCTTGGGCCGACGGGTAGTCGGTAATCATAAGAACTTAAAATCACACTGTCTTTAGCGCGGACTAATTTAGCGGTTACATAAACCAATCCTTTTTCGCTAGGCCCATAGCCGTATGTGCCAACGACGACGGCATAAGCATTATGTTGATAACTGATTTCACGTAATTCGCGTGATAAGGCTAATTCGCCTGTCTGTTCCTGAACAAAGAGGCTGTCAGTACGCATTTTCATTTCAATGATTTTGTAACCATATTGGGCAAAGCGTGAGCCAATTTGTTCCGCAACTACCCGTCCAAAGGTAGAAGACTGTATTAAGTTGTCAATATTGACAAAACTGCTAACCAAAATAGGTTGCTTCGCATAAACTCCATGTTTTCGGGGGGCTAAGATGGGAATGTCTTCAACCCCTTTTAAAAGGGCATCCGCCGCTTTATAACTGGCCTTGACTAAATCCGGCTCTCTAATCGCAAAAGGACACCCTGCTAGCAATACGCAAAGCAAGCCCACAGTCACAAAATTTAGCGTTGATTTCCTCATTGATTGACTACCTGATAGTTTTTGGTTCCGTTTTCAAGTTCACAGTGTTTATTATAATGATCACAATCATCATCATTGACATAGTAAATCCTAGCATCCCCAAAAATGTGTTGTTGTTCCATGATGACTGACGTGGTGATGAGGACTTCTGTGTTGGTTTCTCCGGGTAAATAGTAGTCCATCATTGAATTAACGTCTGCGAGCACTGTCAACGGAAACGCGGCCAATCCCGGATATTTCCAGTGTTCGATGGCTTGATCAATCATCCATACGCCACCGGCTAACAGGGAATACGTCCCAGGCGGTGGGTAAGTCAGACGACGATCTTTGTGGTGAACCACCTGCATATTGTAATTAACCACGAGTGTGTCCTTATTATGGTCAGCGTTGTTCGTTAACACAACGAGCCCTTGTTGTACCAGTTTGGTCGTCAGCAGACTATGGAAGGCTTTACCAAACGCTACTTTTTCTTGCTCTTTGTTAGGCTCAATCAATAAAGAGGGTTTCACGGCCGCATTGGGAAAGGTGAGTTGCAAAGTTTTCTTCAGTCGTTTGGCAACGTCACCAGCCAAGACATCCCAATGATGGATGGCTTGCATTTTGCGTTGGGCCGTCACCGGATAAGATGTGGCTACTGGTACGGGCCTATGGGAGCAACCTGCTAATATTAGCAGGGTGATGGTTGTTATCAACAAGTATCCTTTCATAACATGCCCTCAAGCTATTGGGAATTTTAATCATTCGCCATTTTTTACTATATTATATTGTTATAGTACAACGAATTGACAAAAAAACGAAAATTGGGAATGGGAAATTGGGAATTGGGAATTGGGAATGCTTTGGCTCATTTTAACTGAAATGGTTTATTAATCATACTCAATGAACTAGTTTTTGTAAACCGTTGATTTCAAAATAAATCGTTAGGGCTAAACAAATTTAGCCACCCCTTTATCAAGAAAATCCGTTGTACTAGATGTTGTGGCTCATCACAATAAATATTATTTTTGTGCTTAAAAACGCATTAACTCATCGTTAGACATAAGTCAAAAAATATCATTAAAATCAAATGTTTAAACTATAGGGCAAAACCTTCAAGGTTTCCAAAACCTTGAAGGTTTCTAACTGTAACCACGATTCCTAAATAATCAAACGCTTAAACATCAAGTCATATTGATATGGCAAAAAATATCATCTCAAAAATTCCCCATTCCCCATTCCCAATTCCCAAGAATTTTGCAAGTACTTCATAAAACTGAAAAACAATAATGCCCTACTTTGCCCCCCTTATCATTAAGCCTTCTGTTGCTCAATTAGCCAATTATCCCCATTTGCCTAAACTTGCTTGGCAATTGAGTCAATATTATCACGCTCACCACGTTACTGAAGCAGATTTAAAAACCATCGGACTTGCATTGTGGCAAGTTTTGGACATAGACGCAACTTTGGCACCGCAGGCATTGCTCATTGAATGTGCTAACAACGCGATAGAAAGTTTACCATGGGAATGTTTGTATCATCCTCAACTGGGTTTTTTGGGAAAACATGCTGATTATACATTGTCGCGCCGGGTGTCAAGTGATAATAAGACGGTTCAATTGTCAAAAGGGCCTTTTAACATATTATTATTAACGGCTCAAGCGAAAACCATCTCTCACCATGGACGTTTGGATGTTGAAATAGAACAACAAACTGTACGATCTGCTCTCGCACCTTTTATCAAAGCCGGCTGGGTACATTTTTATGCACCAGACGATGGGCGTTTTGTCACTTTTGTAGAATTATTACATAGTCAGCGGTGGCATTTGGTGATACTCAGCGGACATGGTGTTTTTAAAGAAAAGGGGGAAAATGCGGGTGCATTTTTTGTATTTGAAAGTGAACAGGGTTCTGGTGAATTAATCACCGCCGGTACTTTAGCCCAAGCATTCAAAGGGACAAGTGTGCAATGTGTTGTTGTGGCCGCTTGTCAATCCGCCCAATTTATAGCAACGCCAGATTTTCAAGGTTCCGCGCCAAACCTTGAAGGTTTGCCAGACCTTCAAGGTTTGCCAAACCTTGAAGGTCTTGAAAGTCATACCAGTTTAATTATACCAATCATGCAAGCGGGAGTCCCACACGTTGTCGGGATGCGCGAGCCGCTGATAGATAGGGCTGCGAGTGTGTTTGTGCGGACTGTGTGTGTGGCTTTGGCACAACAGGCACCAGTGGATGTTGCGGTGCAACAAGGCCGTTGTGCGATGACTCAGTTGTTAGCGCTTAATGAAGTGTGGCGTGATGCGGCCTTTGGACGTAGCCATTCTGATGCCAGTGTTGGGCAATGGTGTTTGCCGATGTTACTGAGTTATGATCCCAGCCAACCTTTATTGGATTGGGATTTTTGCCCACAGCCGCTCCTGCCTAATCCGGTGGGCTGCCAAATTGCGTTACCTGATATATTTATTGGTCGTCGCCAAGAATTGCGAACTTTGGGGGCCGCATTACGCACGGGGACAAGACGACGATTACTGATTCGGGGGGCTGGGGGATTAGGCAAGACGGCATTGGCAGGACAGTTGGCGATGATGCTCGCAGAACCAGGCTATCGAGTGTTAGCGTATCAGGCGGGTGGAGAAATGGCTTTTATCCCGATGCTGGCACAGGCGCTAGAATTACCGGAGATGACTGATTTGGAGGTGCTTTTAAAAAAATTGAGACAAAGCCGATGGTTATTATGGTTAGATAATCTGGAACATATCCAAAATCCTCGTAGCGGCGCATTAACCGATGATTCAATTCAAACCACCCTTGATATTTTGTATCGGTGGGAAACGGCAGAT
>QNER01000528.1 GCA_003646175.1 Candidatus Parabeggiatoa sp. nov. 1 | reverse complement strand
TGAATGCGGCAGCCTATTTCAGTAACCGCTCTTTAACTGTTACTCGATGATCAAGTTTTTCACTACCGCCATGAGCGGTTCCTCTGCGCTAAAAGCTCAAGTACCCTAAAGGGCACTACGAAAACTCAACAAAGGGGAGGTTAGTCTGCTTTAGCCTCCTGTCCGCTTTTAGCTTGGGGATTTATCCCCAAGCTGATGGTGATAAAATGAATGCGGCGGCCTATTTCAGTAACCGCTCTTTAACTGTTAAGGGGAAATAAACCAATGATGTCACGCAAGGGCGTAGTGGTTTTTCAATCTCAACTACTGAAACTCACAGGAAAACAAGAAAAATGATGTTTAATCCCGTTCTACTAACAACCAAAACGCGGCAAATTTGCGAAGTGGGACGATTTTTGTTTGAAAGAGGCTGGTGCCCTGCCACGAGCGGTAATTATTCTTGCCGTTTGAATAAAGAGCTTATTGCTATTACGGTATCTGGACACCCCAAGGACGAATTGACTCAAGAGGATGTCATAGTCATGAATATGATGGGCAACATCTTGGAGTCTACTAAAAAACCTTCAAGTGAAACCCCATTGCATATTTTGCTTTATCAAATGGATGATAATATTGAAGCAGTGTTACATACCCATTCTGTCAATGCAACAGTGTTGTCAAGGTTGTATGCACAGCAACTGAAACTCAAACTGGAAAATTATGAAGTGCTGAAGGCGTTCCATCGCATAACGACACACGACACCCAAGAAATTGTTCCCATTTTCCTATGTCTTCTTTAGCCAAACAAGTGAAGACATATTTGGCGCAACATCCGGCAACGCATGGTTATCTCGTCGCCAGTCATGGACTCTATACGTGGGGAACCTCCATCGCTGACGCTCGACGGCATGTTGAAGCTTTTGAGTTTTTATTTGAATGTGAGAGACTCCTCTTACAGTGTGGCACGGCGATGCAAACTGCCCCCATTGCAACTTGAAAATGTCAACAAGGAATGTCTTGGAGAATGATAATTATGATTGAAGCCATTTTAACAGATATTGAAGGAACAACTTCTTCCTTGTCCTTTGTTAAAGATGTGTTGTTTCCTTATGCCAAGGAACATCTGCCTCATTTTGTCCAAACTTTTGCGTCGAACCCAGAAGTCAGAACTTGGTTGGATGCCACTCAACAAGAAGTGGGTAAATCCATGAGTGACGATGAGATCATTCAAGTACTTCTTCAATGGATTGATGAGGATAGAAAAACCACGCCATTAAAAACTTTGCAAGGCTTGATATGGGAAGAAGGTTATTGCAATGGTGCGTACATTGCTCATATGTATGAAGATGCCGTAAGAAATCTTCGCAAATGGCAGGAAACGGGCAAGAAACTGTTTATTTATTCTTCCGGTTCCGTCAAGGCGCAACAATTGCTGTTTGCCCATACTGAGTACGGTGATCTCACTCCTCTGTTTAGTGGTTATTTTGATACGACAATTGGACACAAACGGGAGAATCATTCTTACACGACGATCGCGCAAGCTATTCAAATGGAGCCCGCGCATATTTTGTTCTTGTCTGACGTGGTGGCAGAACTTGATGCTGCCAAGGCGGTGGGCGTGCAAACTTGTTGTCTTGTCAGAGATACCGTATTTGATCCGTCTTGTCCTCATTTACAGGTGAAGGATTTTGATGCTATTTCGCTTGATGCCTGAGAATTTTTTTAAGAGAAATCAGCATTTTTTGGAAAAATCGGATTTCTTTGACAGGAGATTTCTTTGACAGGAGATTTTGGCCAAAAACTGAGAGAGGTTTAGCATAATGGCACGCACGATAGGAATTAAACGTTGGGCTATTTGGTGTTTGCAATCTCGTTTGCAACGTTTTGTTGCAGCCTAGCAGAAACGTTCGGTAACAGGTTGCAAACCTGTTCTTCCCGCACAAAATATTGGGCCGGACGGGGTTTGCAACCCGGTCCGCAACATTTTATGGCTTTAATGTTCAAATAGAAACGTTCGGGAGCAGGTTGCAATGCTCCAGCAACAGGTTTACAATTGATAATTGTAGTTTTTGTAATTTGTTATTAACTTCAAAACGAGGAGTTTGATATGTCTGATATAGAGAAAGACGGTAAGTTGTGGATACTGAACAACTTTTATGGATTCAACTCAATCCCACCTGATGGTGACTATGAGGCGTTTATCAAAGCGGTTCTTATTTGTGCAAATGGAGACGGCGTACTGGCACCCGAAGAAAGAGACTGGGTTGTTGGTCGTGCTGCTGCATTTCGTAATGCCGGGTATGAAGTGGCCAAAACTTATGCGGGCAAGGAAGATATACTTGATGTTCTTGCTAATGCACCTACTTTGAATAAGGGTGCTCGTATGATTATTTATGTTGCCATTCAGGCTTGTGCGGCTGATGGAGAATACCATCCAGATGAACAGGCGACTGTTCACAAAATGGCAAAACATCTCGGTATTGAAGAAGATGTCGTTAATCAGATTGAGAAAATGTGCTTTGAGGAAGCAACGATGCGAGAACGGCGGATTAGCCTCCTGTTTCCGGAAGGGACTCCTTTTTCCTGAATTGGGTAGTGCTGCAATGTAGGTGATGTTCAAACTTTAGTTTGATGGGTGGTCCAAACTAAAGTTTGGACTCCAAAAATATATCACCTACATTTCAAGATTACCTTTTATTTTAAATGGTGGCTAAATAGTGCCCATTGTGCTTTGGCGTGATGGGCTATGGCTGTCCGTGTCCGCTACACTGAAGAGGCGAAGGAATCGCTTCCCCATGACGGCACAAAGGCTTGCATTTTCTGAAGAAAGTGCCCAACTACCAGAGACTACTCGCCTTCCCTGGCTCGCAGCGAATTTTAATCTGATGACAGGAGAAATATGATGAACCCAAAACCTTGGTTATTGGCATTATGCCTGTGTCTGTTGACATCCACCGGCTTTGCTGCTGAGCAAGTCAAATACCGTTTACTGTTACAAGTCAGCGAAGACAGTGTGGATAAACTGAACTTGGCGTTGAATAATGCCAAAAACGCCCAAATGGCTTTTGGGCCGGAAAACATCGAAATTGAGATTGTCGTGTTTGGTGCCGGGGTGAATACCTTGAAATATTATGCGCCTATTCCCATTGCTGATAAAGTCAAGGAAGCCAAGTATGCCGGGGTGCGTATCGTCGTTTGTGATAATACCATGCGAACCTTAAAATTACGCCCCTCCGACATGTTGCCAGAAGTGCGCTATGTAGAATCAGGGGTAGCGGAACTGGTTGAAAAGCAAACGGAAGGTTGGAGTTACGTTCGCCCGTAAAGCGAGTTTTAGGGAAGTATTTTCACGACACGGTTAAGTACAACTAATTACGGGCAGATAAACGAATTAAAATCCGAGTTATCCGGCATGTTTCTCATTGATTGATAACCCCATAGCGAACGGCTAGATTGTAGCCATTTTTCTGTGAAGCCACATCTTGTAAATAATCAAGGATCGTTAAGCCTTATTCGTTTATCGGCCCGTAATTAGTTAACTGTAGTGTAGGGTGGGCAGTTTGCCCACCATCATTCATTCCAATTTAATGGTGGGCAAAGACTTTGCTTGCCCCCTACATTTGATTTTTTATCAACCGTTAGAATCAGTAACGGATGGTTTTAAAATGGGTAATATATATATAGCCGCAACAGAATGCTTGACGGCTAAACTCTACGATGCAGAATACATTGCAGACAAGTTCTATCCACGACACCTTACTTCTGAAAAAACGAATAAATTAGCAAGACGACTTGCTAAAAGATTTGGCATACAACAGCGAGCTATATGTGTTGACTTGGATCGGATTCCAGAGACTGTTCTTAGGGTAAAAGAAGAACATCCCTTGTTTTGGTGTACCAGTCTAGTACAACGTATCTCAACACAAATTTCACTGTCTGAGATTGGTTATCTTGGACTTGCGTTTAACACAACCTCTCATACTGATAACATTCCTAATCTCGCTTGTCAGGTAGCTATCAAAGCGGATATAAAGCCTGATGTGATGCCAGAAGAGTTTGTCAATTATGGTTGCGCGGGGGGATTATTTCCTATTCAATCCGCTATGACATACTGCCAAAGGAATGAAAAGGCAGCACTCGTACTCGTGTTTGATCAGTGCAATTATCGATCTCGTCACGATCAAAAAAGTGACTCTTTTGAGTCTTTCTCAATGGATTTAAAAGTCAACCTGCTCTTTTCGGATGGGGCTTCCGCAGTTTTATTAATCCCTGAGAGGATGAGAAATCTTTTCGAGGGTTCGTTAGCCAGAGTTGAAGAGATATTAACAGATTTCCATCTGAGCGATCTCATTCGCTTTGATAATAACCGGTTTTTTCTCAGTACTGAGGTGAAAGATCAAGTACCTACGCTTGTCGCAAACTCGGTTATTAAACCCATGCTGGCTAAAAATGGTCTGTCATCATCTGAAATAGAGGAGTGGGCTATCCATCAAGGCGGGAGTGAAGTTTTAAAAAGGTTTTTAGATGATTCTGTGTTGGGGCTCACACCGCAACAACTCTCCCGATCTCAACAATTGTTTGAAAAATACGGCAATTTCAGTGCGCCCAGTTGTTTCTTTGTGTTGGACAGTTTTATGCGAGAGGATTCTGTCGATAAAACGGGAACATGGGGGATGATGGTTGGATTCGGGGCCGGATTTTATCAAGCTGCGCTTTTATATCGGTGGGAGTGAACTTTAGCGTTTTTGAAGCAGGGCGGGTTTGCAACACCGCCCGAAATGTCCTGATCCTCAGGAGTCCAAACTTTAGTTTGGGCTTTTCAGGAGTCCAAACTTTAGTTTGGGCCTCTAGTGCCTACCGTATTGGCGGGATATCAAGTCCACCTTCTTCTAACATGTCACTTTTTACTTTGTAACATTGAAATTTTATCTCACGCAAAGGCGCAAAGGCGCAAAGTCTCAAGTTGAAATACCTACGCGTTCAATGCGGCTTAGCGTGATGATTTAAAAGAATTTGACAAAGTAGAACTAAAACAAGGTTTTGTTCACATCACAATTCACACAGATCACCATTCCAACCATAAAGTGATATTTATGAAACTCAAAAGCATTGTCCTTCTTTTAAGTATTTTGTCTGCTCTATCACCGTTATCGCTCATGGCGGGCGATGGCACTGTTACCCTAATTCATATAGGCGACATTCACGGCCATCTGATACCCCGTCCCCATTTTCGCCAAGGTGATCCAGATTATGGCAAACAAGTCGGTGGACTCGCCTATCTCTATGATCAGATTAAAAAAATCCGTCAGAAATATCCCAATAGCCTGTTGATTAACACTGGCGACACCATTCAAGGTTCGGCCGAAGCCCTGTATTCAGAGGGGCAGGCGATTGTGGATATTCTTAACCAGTTTGGAATCGACGCGTTTGTGCCGGGCAATTGGGATTTTCTGTATGGCACTGAGCGATTTAGAGAATTGTTTGCTGGCAAACAACCGAAAACCAATTGGCATGCATTGGCTGCTAATCTGTATTATTCAACCTTGTATGATTTCCCATTATCTCGTTATGCCGACAAAGCCGGGCAACGCGTTTTGCCTTTTTATCTGATTAAACAAGTGGGTGATGTTAAAGTGGGCATTATTGGCTTAACCGCAGATCGGGGCCCACAAGCAGTCAGTCCTCGCGTTATGGATGGGTTTTATATGACTCCCGGCAAAGAGGAACTGGAAGCAGCGGTGCCGCTACTCCGCGACAAAGCCAAAGTGGATCTATTAGTGCTGATTTCTGAGCGCGGATTGGCCGCTAATCTGGAATTAGTGGAAACCATCCCTGGGGTAGATGTGGTGTTGTCTTCTGACAT
>QNER01000527.1 GCA_003646175.1 Candidatus Parabeggiatoa sp. nov. 1 | reverse complement strand
TGGGCAAGCGGGTGGTCTGATTCGGAACTATGTTTGAGAAAGCAGCACCCGCTTACCCACCCTACGAGACTTTCGCGTTGATCGTTACCCTAGAACCTAGAATCTCTTAACTTAGGACGACATCCCGACAGCAAAGCAACAGTCGGAAAACGGTGACTCTGAATGCGCTGACCAGTTTTTTCTGAAAGCATGCTGAGATCGATAAGTGGGGATAACCGTGGTCCACTGGGCAATAAATCCCCCGGTGATGGCGCGGCACCTTCGCTCGCTATCATGATAAAACTACTCAGATTGTCTGCTAATCGAGCGCTGCAAGGTGATTGCAGTTGGTCCTTTGCGCTGACATAGTTGGTCGGTAACACTAACAGTTTGCTACTCATATCAATATCAGGCGATGTGATATTGACTTCACCATCCACACCAAATTCTGACGAGGCATTGATGATATCTGCGATAGGTTCGCCGGTAAAATTGTAAATCCCGGTGGTGGTGATGTTGATATTACCGCCTTGGCCTTGTTTGGCTTTAGCAAAGAGTTTGCTATTGTCTAGCACGACAAACTCTGGGGCCAGGTCAAGATTGCCACCACTGCCAAACTCTTCATTAACGGTTGCAGTGATTTTACTGTCCTGCAAATAAATGTAACTTGGGCTGGTGATGGAGATGCCACCCCCATTGGCAATATCGGCTGAAGTCCTTATCGTACCCTCGCGCATAAATAACCGATTCCCAATGCTCAATGTGATTTTGCCGGCATTCCCGCTCGCTTTTCTATCTTCATCCCCGCTACGTGCCGTAATTCTGCCCCCAGCGGCCATAAGAATATTTTGTGCCTGAATTGCTATATTTCCCCCTTGTCCACTTCCCCAAGTCTCGGCATAGATTTCAGCATCATCGGTTAGGTATAAATCACCGACGCTAAAATTGATGGCACCACTATCACCGGCATTGTCGGCCTGACTTTGTGAAGACGTAAACAGCCCACTACGAAATTTTTGTTGATCTTGATCTGATAAATGGGCCTCTTTTGTGACGGTGATATCGATCTGACCACCTTGCCCGGGGCCAAAGGTACTTGCACTTATCTGGGCACCATCAGAAAGTTGTAAGTGTCCAAGCGTCAACGTTATCGTACCACTATCACCGGCATCTGCCATTTCGCCTACTGCGTTTGCCATTATCCGATTGCCCTTACCCTCATTCTCATCTTCACTGTTGGTATTTATACCTTCAAGAATAAGTTGCTCAGCCGTTAAAACAATCGTACCACCATCACCGGAACCGTCAGAACTTGCGAATATTTGACTTCCCCCACGCAAGGTCACATTATCCGCGTCAATTTTGATGTTAGCCGCTTTACCCGCGCCTTTAGTTATTGCGCTGATCTTGGCTCCGTCCTCCAGATGCAATTGTGGGGTTTCTAATACGATCGTACCACCGCTACCCGCATTTTCCATTTGACCATCAGTCTCCGTCTCTATACTAACGTCAACACCTGAAAGCGTGATGGTATCTGTTGCTCGAATGTTGATATTGCCACCTTGTCCCGAACCTGTAGTGAGTGTATATAAGCTTCGTTTTTGAGATGTAAAGTGCCGGTTTCTAAATCAAGATTCCCGACATTACCATCCAGGTCCGATCTAAGAAGAATGCCCCTTCTGAAAACGTTGTCGAACCGACCACTTTAATTTTAATACTGCTGCTTTGCCCAGTACCTGCCAATGCATAACTCGCCAACTCTCCGCGAACAAAAAAATTATCCGCTTGCACATTGATTTTTCCACCATCGGCTGTCACAAGAGTGTAATCCTCGATCTCAAACTGTCCGCCACGAATATAAATACTACCGCCGCGGCCGCTCGCTATCGGTTCCCCATCTGAAGTAATACCACTCACTGTGATGTCAGAACCTTGTAAGCTAATATCACCGGCTTGGGCTGATAAGACCAAATCTTGTGGTTTTAGCATCACATCACCTGGGTTTGCAATACTCGCGAGGTTGATACGTCCAGATAGGGCCTCCAGTGTGGCATCGCTCACAGTTATGTTACCTCCAATCAAAGATAACGTGTTTTCCCAAGGCGTACTTAATTGACTACCTTCGATAGTCAAAGATTGCGGAGACTCCGTCAGAAAACCAAACGCCGACACCGGGGCCACCGTCAACAAACTCTTCGCCGGATTTCTGGCGTTAAATTCACTACCATCACTAAAACGCAACGTGTCCGCGGTGCCGGCATGAAAAGAACCTTGCACATCGAGTTGGGCTTCTGACCCAAACAGCAGGCCTGCCGGGTTAATCAGGTAAACATCGGCATTCAAAATGGTGCTTTTAAGCGTACCATTGATATTGGAGCGGGTTCCACCGGTCACACGACTGATCACGTTTTCGACACTGTTTGGCCCAGAAAACGTGGCGATTTCACCTAAGTTGATATTAAACTGCTCAAAACTGTGAAACAGATTGCCACCGTGTTGTTGGCCTAAATTCGCCTGAATATCATACTCAGGACCTTTCAAAGACACACCCGGACCTAATGTACCGTCTAGTGTGATTTGTGCATGAAGTGTACCGGTAAATAAGCTCAATAAAAGCACAAAAGATTTCATTATACATCCCCGTAATACTTGGTTCACTGGGCAAAGAGTGACACAATGGGCATCCGTGCCCATTGTGTCTTGGACCAAAGTGCCACAAATGTATGGCTCTGTCCCCGTGTCCGTTCTCCTTCGCAGGGCGAAGGAATTGCTTCTCCATGACATCACCATGTCTGGAACGATTGAAAAAGTGCTTGGCTACCAGGGACTACTCGCTACCGACTTTGTCTATCCCTAGCAGCCTACTCTATGCACATAACTTTTATATATTTATTTTTATATATTTATTTTTAGGTTATTGCTTAGCTGTACGATTTTTGGGGCTTACCCACCCTACGAAGCACTTGTGTGCATAGAGCGGAGTATCATATTTGTGTCGGGCGGATATCGCTGTGCGTCTCCACCCAACTGTCGTTGAAATTCAAAATCAGGCGGATACCTTTATTCTTAATCCGCCCTGGGGCTTGTCCGGCCGACTATTAGCCACAATACTTATTTTTACAATTGTTGAAGGCGGGTTCAGAATCCCTGCACAAATTTTTGCAAAGTGATTCTGAGGAGCAATAATTGTCACAATCCGCTTTTGGCAGGACTTTGCATTTGCGCGGGCAATCTCGTTTGTAGCAGTTGGGTCTTTTTCTTCCACAACCTTTTAATATTTTTCTTGACTGAGTTTTCGTGGTTGCTGCTTGTTTCCCTGAATCCGCACCGTTGTTGCCACGAGTCAATCGCTTACGTGTGCTCGGGTGTTCTTGATTGTCTATCACAAACGTGTAGGTCAACACTTCTCCATTAAGTTCAATATGCGGTTCAACAGATTCCCCTTTCAAAAGGCGTATAATTTCTACGTCAAAGTGAGGCTCAACCACGTAAAGTCCATCAAATGTACCATTTGTTGACACAGTAAAAGTGCCGTCTGTATTGAAAACATATTTATCTTCTACCGCTTTCTTAAAAGCCTCTGGAGAGAAAAGGGTTGGCTTAATTGTTTGTGCGGTACCATCTTCATAAACAACCATGCCTAACTTCTCAGATTCCGTCTCATTAGGCAGATGTAGGTCGGGTTCCATGCCCTTGGGTGCCGTTATGATCGCAGGTTCAAAGATCGCCACTGTGGTGGCATCTTGTGCTTGATCTTTAGGCACCATCAACACATCACCGCTTTTGCCTAAGCTCACTTCCCCCTCTTCCAGTACTTCGCTTAATTCAACCGGTCTCGGGGCAGGAACCAGAGTCAATTGTTGTCCGGTTGATGTGGTTAGCGTGATAAAACCGCCTTCATTCGTTGATATAAGTTTATCATCGCTAACGCCCTTATCTGCCTGAATCACTTCGTCAGCGTTTAGCATAAAGCTATAATCAGGCTTGGTATCAGGCTGATTGTTGTCTGTTACCATCAGGATACCGGTTTCTTGATCCTGTGACAGAGTCAGGTTGTCCAACTGAACCAGATCTAACGTGGCGGTCATGCCTTCCATCACGGCTGTGCCAGAACCCCCTATGCCAAACCCGGTATCCATATCTAACGCTTCAGGTAATATGATTTGAGAAGACTCAGGGGTTGACAACGTTCGTAGTGTCAGTTTCGCACCTGTCGGGGCAGTTAAAGCACCAGTATCTATATCTAATGTCCAGCCATCAGGCACCAAGTTTTCCACGTCTTCAGGATTAACTTTATCAAGCTCAAGGTTGGTGAAAAGCTTGGAAACGTCTTCGCTAGGCATTTGCTGGAATTGCTCAGCGTCAAGTACCTCCAGATGTGTCGGGGTGAGTTCGCCAATCACCGCTATCGACAGTCCACCCATATTTTCGGCCGTTAACCCGCGAAGCGATTCTATGGGTAAATACGCCAATTGCTTGGTGGTCATACAGCCCAACGCTTCTTTGGTCAACTGAGCGAGTTGTTCCGGCCCGATGGCCGCGAAGGCTTCGGGCGGAATTTGTGATACTTGTTCCGCGTCAACGACACTAAACACCGCCGGTTCTAATTGTTCAATACGCAAATCATCCCAAAAAACGATTTCATCAGGATCAACACAAAAATCGGTCAGTGTTGGATTGTCAAGGGTTTCTGGCAATATCACCCCAGCCCCTAATACCACATCGTCGGGCAATTGTACCGTGGGAGTCAGGCAAACATCGGACAGTTTAGTCCCCGGGGCAATCTTGGCAGCCCCAATTTTGGCCGGTTGGTCAGGATTACCACGAATCTCTCCGGCCAATGTACCACCAATAATGGCCGTACCGGCCGCTAGTTGCACATCTGTAACGGTGCTACTTGGATCACTGTGGATAGTGCCACCCAGTTTGCCACCGGTTAACGTGGTGTTAGGGGCTAAGGTGACATTTTCAATGATGCCGCCCACTTGACTGTTATTGGTAATGGTTCCCGCTAACGTCCCGCCGCTGAGTTTTATCCCAACAAAATTGATGTCAGTGATGGTGCCTTCATTGATAATCGTGCCAGTTAATTTACCGCCTGTTAAGGTGCCGCTTGCCGCAATAATTGAGTTAGCAATCAACCCCTTATTTTGGACATCACTTTCAATTATCAGATAACTGATACTGGCATTTTCTGCCACGATAGTCTCTTCAGTGATCGTTTGTCCCCCCATGTTGAGGGTACCAGAGAGATAATTGCCGGTAGGTAAAGGCTCAGTTGATGGTGATACTGGCACTTCATCAGTATTGTTCACCGTCACGGTGAAAGTTTGGCCAACTTGAACAGTACCATCACTCACGCGCAACGTCACATTGTGCACGCCCACATCCGAATTTGTCGGTGTGCCACTTAACGTACCGCTGCCACCGCCATTATCCAGCAAATTCAACCAGTTAGGTTTGGTTGGGGCGGTAATAGTTAGCGTGTCGCTGGTATCAACATCACTGGCAACTATACTATAACTATAAGCATTGCCTTCATTAACCGATGTGATCGCGGTACTGGTAAATATCGGTGCATCGTTTACCGCCGTGACGATCAGATGGGCGGTATCAGTCGCACTCGAAAAAGCGGTCGTTGCGCCATTGGTACTGGTATCGATTTGATTGCCGGCCGTTCCACTGCTTTGATCTCATGCACGCAACGTGATTGCATCCGTGACGCTACCATTGAAATTGGCGTTGGGCTGAAAGTAAAGCCGTGTATTGGCATCGGCGGCCAGCAATAATGCCAAATTGTCGGCCACACTACCCGCAGCCGTCCAACTGGTACCACCGTCTAACGTGTAGTGCCAACTACCATT
>QNER01000526.1 GCA_003646175.1 Candidatus Parabeggiatoa sp. nov. 1 | reverse complement strand
GTTTTGAAGAAGAAATACGCCTGTTTGAGCAGCGCGATCAAAAAAAACCGCCCGAAAAAGGCGGTATCGTGTTTGTTGGCAGTTCCAGTATAAGGGACTGGCAGACGCTTGAAAAGGACATGGCACCCTTGAAAGTTATCAATCGTGGTTTTGGTGGCTCGCAAGCTGTGGATGCGATTTTCTACGCAGAGCGTATTGTCCTCCCTTATCAACCGAGCAAAATTGTTTTTTATGAAGGCGATAATGATCTTGCTGACGGTAAAACCCCTAAGCAGGTTTTAACAGACTGTCAGGCGTTTGTAGAAAAAGTCCATTCTGCGCTCCCTAAAACAGTAATATATCTTGTATCAATCAAGCCAAGCCTAGCAAGGTATCATCTTTGGGAAACAACGCAACAAGCCAATGCCCTATTGGAAAAATACACTAAAGCTTATGATTTTCTTGAATTTATTGATGTGAGCCGAGCGATGCATGATGACGGGGGGAAACTTCGGCAAACTATTTTTCGGGCCGACGGGCTGCATCTCAACGCCGCCGGTTACCAAATTTGGACAGAAATCATTAAGAAACGGATTCAATCTGAATGAGTGCCGGAACAAAAACCATCTGACTTGATATTTAACCCGACAATATTATTTTATACTTGGCATGGGCATAATCTGGACTTTTGTCATTTCAAGCGAAGGGAAAAATTTTATTGAATTTAAACAGATTTATCGCACAGCTTTTAGACAAAAAAGTTTAATGTTTAATTTATGACCTCGCTCAGTATATCAGGAGTACAAGGCGAACCTTGTACGAAAAAAAGCCCGATGATTAAAATGTGTTTGAGGCAAGTTAAGCACAAAGATGTTTTGATGTATCATTTCGAGTTTCGCTCCGAAATATTTTGGTTTGCCTACCTATTAAGATTTCACACGGAAGTCAAAATGACACTTGAGTTAAAATAAACGGTTTTTTGGATGGGCACTACCTAGTACTCTGCCAAACATATTTTTATGGGTAAATAGGAGTCCAAACTTTAGTTTGGCAGGTTCATCGATAAATCTGGCCGACTCCTTATTTACCAGTCAATAAAACATTGACAAAGTACTATAGATGTTCAGAAAAATAATTTCATTAAACTCAATGTTCAAATTTGAAACAAGAGTATATAACGACAAGGATTACTTGCTTATGAAAGGATAAGATTGTCACAATCTGTGATAAATGAACACCACCAGAAATCAAAACAATGCCAAATATCGCACCAACACTTTTCAAATTGTTTCATGTTTATTAAATTGATTTTTGACTAGGTTTTGATTTAATCCTTTCATAAGCAAATAATCCTTGTAGTTATAGACCTATTTTGAAAAACACTCCAAATCAAGTTGTCGCCCAGTTTCCCCGTCTTTTCTAGGATAGATCGTGCCCGCTTCTGAATCTATGGGGACATTTATTCAAAAATAACTCTCTTTGATGGATTGATAATGTGAATAAATCAGGACTTTTTTAGTTTACCACTTTAAATCAAGTACAACGAATAAGTACAACAAATTCATGAAATGAACGAATTAAAAAAACTTATATTTAAAATCAACAAATTGAAATTGCCTTTTCGCTTTATAGTTTTATTTCAATCTGTGAATCACGCTAAGCCGCTAAGCCGCTAATAATATAGACATCCTAAATGAAATTGCTCGGCAAAATTAACAAATCATTTAGTTCGTAGCCACCCAACGTCTTTTTGTTGCCCACCAAACTTCTTTACAAAGCCGGCCCCAAAATATGTCACACCATCAGTTGCCCACCAAACTTCTTTACAAAGCCGGCCCCAAAATATGTCACACCATCAGTTGCCCACCAAACTTCTTTACAAAGCCGGCCCCAAAATATGTCACACCATCAGTGGTGGGCAATAAAAACACATTGCCGGCCCCCACACTTCTACATCAAATGGAGGTCACACTCTCTCGGACAGCCTCCTAGTGGAGGATAGCGGAAATATCCAGACCACCCCGAAATCCGATTTTTCCAAAAAATCGGAGATCGAAGCGAATGAAGGGTAGTACCAATTTGAGAAATCCGATTTTTCTAAAAAATCGGATTTCTTGCATGAAGGGTAGTGTACTAGTAAGGTGGGCAACAAAAATACGTTGCCGGCCCCCTACAAAATGCCTGAAAATTTTTGGCGAAGGTACTTATAAACGGATAAACCCAAACCACCCCACATTATCGCAACATTTTCAGGGTTCGGGAGTGGCAAAATGTGCCATGAGGATTTATTTCAATCTGTAAATCACGCAAGGCTACTAAGTCGCTAAGAATATCGACATCCTAAATGCTCGGCAAAATTGACAAATCATTTAGGGCTCCTATAGTGCCTAGTACTCTGTCAATGTTCTATTGGCAGGTAACAGGAGTCCAAAATCTTCCAAACTAAAGTTTGGACTCCTTCGTCACCTTTCCCCCTTCTCCTTTCTTAACGCGATACCTCAGTTGAGTGAAAATAATCGCGAGTCAGCTTAAATATCACCGGACTGAGCAATATTAAAGCGATTAAATTGGGTATTGCCATTAATGCGTTCAGCGTATCCGCTACTAACCACACAAAATTCAATTCACTGATTGCGCCAATCGGTATAACCAACACCCATAACAATCGAAAAGGTGTAATGGATTTAAAACCAAAAAGATATTGCACACATTTCTCGCCATAGAAGCTCCATCCTAATAGCGTCGTAAAGGCAAATATCGCTGAGGCAAAGGCGACAACATAACCACCAAAACTTGGCAACGCTTGTTCAAATGCGGCAGACGACAAAGACGCACCCGTCGCACCGCTTGTCCATGCACCAGAGATAATAATCACTAAGCCAGTGATCGTACAAACGATAATGGTATCAATAAAGGTTTCTAACATCGCAATGACACCTTGCCGCACGGGACTATTGGTGCGAGCGGTGGCTTGGGCAATCGGGGCACTGCCTAAACCGGCTTCATTGGAAAAAATCCCGCGTGCAACCCCAAAGCGAATCGCAGCCCAAACGGCCGCACCGGCAAAACCACCCGTCGCTGCCACTGGCGTAAAGGCGTAGGTGAAAATGAGGTTAAAGGCCTGGGGGATTTTATCAGCGTGAATGATCAAAATAACCAAACCGCCCGTTACATAAGCAATCCCCATTATCGGTACCAATTTGCCGGCCACTTCAGCAATCCAACGAATACCTCCAATTAACACCAATCCAACCAAAACCGCTAATACGACACCGGTTACCTCAACTGGCACCCCAAAGTCTTTCAATACGTCCGCAACGGAATTGGCTTGCACGGTATTGCCAATACCAAAACCAGCCACTGCCCCGATGATCGCAAATGCGGTACCTAACCAAGTCCAGTGGCTCTTTAGGCCGTTTTTAATATAATACATCGGTCCACCGATGTGATTGCCCGCCTCATCCGTTTCACGGTAATGCACGGCACAAACAGCCTCTCCATATTTGGTTGCCATGCCCACTAGGGCGGTACACCACATCCAAAACAAGGCCCCGGGGCCGCCAAGCACAATCGCAGTCGCCACGCCGGCAATATTCCCAGTGCCGATGGTTGCCGAAAGCGAAGTCATTAAGGCATTAAAAGGGGTGATATCCCCGGCTTCGCTACTGGTACGACCTTGCCAGAGCATACGAAAGCCGTATATTAACTTGCGAAACGGTATCAGTCGCAGCCCTAGCATTAAATAAATGCCCGTACCCAAAATGAGTACTAGCATGGCGGGGCCCCAAACTATGTCGTTGAGTGGTTTAATGTAATTGGTTAATATCACTAATATTTCCATGCAAAAGCACTCCTTAAGATTGTTTTCTAGTTGATTTATGGAGTTCAAGATTTATCTTGGACATCAAGTCTCGCCAAGACTTGGACTCCAACCTCTTGGCAAAGTCGCGCTTAGTTTAACTTAATACAAATAATTTCAGTTAGAAACCGTAAAGCGTTTTGGAAACGCTTTACGATTTTGCCCATTTTTCTGAACGTCTATAGATGCATTTTTTCGTACCATATTTTTTGTAAGAAATAACTAGAGAGCACGATTTTTTAGGCTGAACTTCCCATCCAAGTCCGCCTCCAAAATATAACTCTATGATTTACTTCGATATGAAATTAAATTTTTAGCGAATAGGAGTACAAGGCGAACTTTGTACAAAAAAACGGCGTGATTTTAAAGGACTACTTCGCTCCCTTTGTACGAAAAAACTTGGTTTTGATTGAAATGTGACTTTGTCAAGATAATGACTTGAATTTTATTGCCACCGTCCCCACAATGCGAGGGTGGTAATATTCACTACCAACTATTCAGGGTGCGTCGCCATCATCGGGCGTGCATTTATTTTCGCTGTGGGCGTGTGATTTTCACTGGTTACCATGATCTATTAGCCATTACCCATTATCAAGTTCCTCCCAAAAATCCGTTACAATCAGTAAATTAGCCAGCATTTTGACATTGTCAATCAAATGTCATGCGAGTTTGACGAACCGTCTTTGAAAACTGCGTTTGAGCAAGTGACGCTGATGCTTGAAACGACAAACAACTTGGAGAATATTATGAAATCTAGAACTCTTGCTTTTGCCACCGCAATGTCATTGGGCGTGTTGGCATCCCCCCCTACCTTGGCTGCTGCAAACGATGCACCGGTTGTGTCTGACCCCATCGATTGTCCAATATCCCCAAATGTCAACATTGGTATGGCATTTAATGCCAAGTTCCCTGATAAAGAGGGTAAGTACTACATCATTCCAGCCGAAGTTATTGATGCTATCATCAAAGCTATTAACACCGGCACCATTTTGGTCATTGATAAACCACCTGCATGTCAGCCGCCAATTGAGTAAGTATTTGGTGTGTAAGTACTGCGTCACTGACTAAAACAGCATTATCACAACAAAAAGGGTGGATTAAGCACTTGCCAATCCACCTGATGAAACGCTAATAGCCTCATGTTTATCAAAGTTATAATACTTTCTCACAACAAAGTGTTTTAACTTAGGCAACTCCAAAATAATAAAATACCCGTTTCAACCCCCTGATATCGAAGTCGGACGCTGTATTTCGTTGTATTACGAGACGAATGAAGGGACGCGGATGATTGAAACTACAGGCAACTTGGAGGATAAATGAAACTGAGATATGTTGCTTTCGCAACCGCAATGTCATTGGGCATGTTGATCTCCCCCCTAACCCTAGCGGGTCTGAACGATGGATTAATGGCCCACTACCCCTTTGATGGAAACGCGCAGGATGCAGGTCCAAATGGAAATCATGGAACCGTCGAGGGTGCCACGCTCACAGCCGATAGATTTGGGAAGGCAAACAGTGCCTATCGTTTTGACGGTAAAGATGACAGTATTGTGGTACCGAACAGTGCTTCATTGCATCCTGCTGATCAACTTTCCATCGCCTTTTGGATGAAAATTGAGGGCGTTACAAATGCTTGGTCCCCAATCATTTTTAAAGGTAGTTCTAAGTGGACGAATAATGGTATGTATCGAGAATATACAGTGTGGTTGAATAAACAACTCACACTTTATCTCGCCTCGGCCGGGAATCAATCAGCTCAACAGGTACTCAAGAGCAGTGCTGTTAAGGGGAGAGAGTGGTTTTTTTACGCAGCCGTTATAGATAGACGCCATCATTCTATGAAAGTCTACATAAATGGTAGACTGGACCAAGAAATGGCTGATTCGTATTCATCGTTCAAGAAGAACAACAACAATTTGGTGTTTGGAGGAAGAGGAGAAGGTATTGCGGCTATTTCTCCATTAAAGGGTGTACTGGATGATATCCGCTTCTATAAGCGCGCTTTGTCTGT
>QNER01000525.1 GCA_003646175.1 Candidatus Parabeggiatoa sp. nov. 1 | reverse complement strand
AAACAGATATTTTGACTCAGAAGGGCAACCATAAAGGATTGCCCCTACATGACGGTTCGTAGGGGCAATCCCTTTGCGGTTGCCCTATTTCAAAATACCTGAAAATTTATGGTTCAGTACTTACCCAACATCATCACTACCAATTAGTCAATTTAAGTTGGCACAGTGAACGACGCACTTATGGCTATATCATACATATCGATATCAAAGCCAACCAGATTTGGATACCACATAAAGGTACCGAAAACCATGTCGCTTATAAATTAAACGCCAAAGGGATACCAAAAAAAGATATAGTCTTAGGTTTTCATTCGCTCTATATGCGAAAAATCACTGATTTTGCGGTGAATTAGCATCGCTTATGCACTTATTGCAACGGGCAAAACCTTCAAAGTTTCCAAAACGCTTTACAGTTTTTAACTGAGTTATTGCCCCAAAATTTTCGGTTCCAAATCAGGCGGGACTTTTCCTTTAACAGTGGCGCGGATTTTATAAGAATAGCCAGTCCCTTTGTCTAAACAGCCCTCCTCTAACACTTCATGTTCTGTCACTTCCACCTCTAATTGGTTAGTGATTTCCTCTTTGGTTAATTTCCAATCTTCTTCTTTACCCAAGCTCGCCCAGGTTTCTGAATCAAGGAACAAAACTTTGCCTTGTTTGCTCGCATTATTCTGCGCATCTTGCAACGCATCATCTTTACACTGTTTGACAGAGCGTTGCTCATCGCATTCGGCTTTACCGTCGCTTTCTACAATTCTCTCTTGCTCAAATTTTTCAGTGAATTTATCAAAATACGCAGCCTTTAATTGTTTTTCGAGTTCATCCATTTCCTTTTGAGTATTTTCGATAGCCGCCGGTGCCGCCTCTACTTCCTGTTTGGCTTGTGCCAATTGTTCCTCCAACTGCTTGAGTGCTTGCTCTTTTTCCTCAAAGTCCGTTTTGGCATCGCCATAAGCCAGACGTTCTTGTTCAGAAGAATATTGCTCAGGATCGTTCAACACATTTTCTTGAGCCTGTTTTAGCGCATCCTGTGCGTTGTCCATCTTAGTTTTAGAATCACTAACCGCCTGTGTGGCTGACTGCATAGCCTTTTCCAAACCCTCAACTTGTTTTTTAGCAGCCTCGATAGAAGCTTGTTGTTTAGCGTAGGCCTGTTGTTTGTGACAATAGGCAGCTTTAAGTGCTGGAATGTCATTGGCATCAGCATCAGGGATCAATGGCGGACACGCTTCTTGTGAAGGAGCCGTTTCTGATTCCTCTACTGAAGGAACGGTTTCGAGTTTTGAGTCTTCTGGCGACGGATCGGTTTCGGGTATTGATTCTGGTTCGGTAGGCTGCTCAGAAACTGTCTCTGGTTTATCGATATTTTTATCGTAAAAAATAAAAGCAACTAATCCTGTCAAACAAACACCCACTATGCCAGTAATCAAAACGCCTAACCATTCACCTTCAGAAATTGACCACCGTTTTAGAGTGGAAATAATAGCCCATAAAGTAGCCCCACAAAGAAAGAAGATGGCCCCCACTGCCAGCCCTTGAAGAATAAGTATAACCGCATAGTGTAAAAACAATTTTATTCACTCCTAAAAACAATTAGGAACGTGCATGAAACAACTTAGCCAACTTGGCGCAACCGCAAAAGGATTGCCCCTACAAATCATCAAGGAACAATGGGGCAATCCTTTCGAGGCTAAAGTTTTTGCGAGCAAAAACTTTAGCCTCGAATATGGTTGCCCCAATTATTTCATGCACGTTCCTTAGCAAAACTGATCATCAATAATAGACCCCAGGAGTACAAGGCGAACCTGATACGAAAAACCGGCATCGCGTTATTTCCCAGGAGTACAAGGCTCGCCTGAAACGAATGATTAATGATTTACTGACTCGCAAGCCTCCGAGGTTTGAAGCGAGCAAACCCCTGCCGTGAAGGGCGGGACGCGCCACTTGTTGCGATTGTGGTTAAGAAGTTGGCATTAAAGCTGGTATTAAACTCAATTTCCGTCAGATTGTGAGGCACTTCAATGGAAGTCGGACGATCTAAAGTCAAGAATGCACCACACGCTTCGCCATCATCGCAAATAAAACCGTCATTATTGAAATCGCTCCCAGCAACAATGATGTACTTGCCGGCCGATAGATTGCTAAAGCTGAAATGATAAACACCCTCCTTTGCAGAAACGGTGAACTCTTGTTTCGTCTCCAAAGTACCCGCATCAATAAGCAAAATAGAATGAAGCCCAGCATCGCCAGTGGCATTGGAATCACCCACTTGCAAAATGACCGGTATCTCGACAGTATTCACACTGCTTGTAATGGTAATAATGGCGGTAAATGTGCCCATACTCAGGGAACTACGATTGACAGTCACCAGATAATCACCTAACCCATCGCCCTCAATTGCTAAAAACCCACCAGCATCGTCACTGATATTGACAACCTGTAAATCACCGCCTCCCCCATTACTGAGCGTGAGTAAGGCGGTAGTACGATTTAACCCAAAATTCAGTGACTTAGGATTCACCACCAAACGTGGGGGTGGCGGTTCCGGTACTTTACCACCGCCCAATTCAATTGCAGCAAGCACCGCTTTTTGGGCATTGATGAGCCCATAGCCAAATTCATCATCGCGCCCATCAGGCCCTAAATTGTCAGTGATTTGACCACTTTTCAATAAGTCATCGAAATTCTGGGGAGTCAAAGCCGGGTTCACCGCTTTCATCAATGACATTACCCCAGCAATATGGGGAGCCGCCATCGAAGTCCCCATCATATAGTCATAAGAGAATTCTAACTTTAACTTACCGCTGCGTTGATCATCACCCATAGTACTGAGAATTTCATCGGGTAAACCATCTCCATTGATATCGGCGGTATCCCCGCCACCCGGCGCAACCACATCAATATCTTTGCCAAAGTTGGAATAAGAGGCCCGTTGTTTATTAATATTCACCGCACCTACTGAGATGACACCTTCTAAAGAGGCCGGATATATCGGTATATCGCTGTCTTCATTGCCAGCACTCGCAACCACAATAACACCGGCATTACGTACTTCAGTAATCAGATCTTGAAAGCCAGAAGAAATCCCCCGGCCGCCCAAACTGAGGTTAATAATATCCGCACGTCGTGTAGGCACCGTACCAGAATCATTAGGTAAACCGGCCGCAAAGCGCAGAGCCTGTTCAATATCATAGTCAAATCCTCCCCCTTTACCGAGAACTCGTAAAGGCATTATCAAAGTTTGCCAACCGACACCAGCGATTCCTTCGTTGTTATCGGTAAGAGCCGCAGCGATCCCCGCCACATGGGTGCCATGAAAAGTGCTACCGCCGGGGAATTGATCGCCCGGATCATCGGGATCGGGATCAATACCTCGATCACTATCCAACTCATCATAGCGGCTAGCCACAAAATCATAACCTTCAACCAGTTTAGTTCTTAAATCAGGATGTTTAAGTAACACGCCAGTATCAATAACGGCAACAATCACAGAAGAATCACCTATTGTCACATCCCATGCTTGTGGCAGGTTTATCAAAGAATGGCCCCATTGATGACGATGTAAAGTGTCGTTTGGTATGCGTAACGCTTGCAACCGATAATTAGGGCTGGCTTCAATAATATGATTAAGCCCGCGTAACTGCTTAATAGCTAACAACGTTTCATATTTGGAACACAGCTCTGGGGTAGCAAAGCGCATATTATCAGCAGCTCGAACACGCGATAAGTTTGGCTCAAAGCTGAACAACTGGCGCCGCGAAGGTTCTTGACTTTGGGTTTGTAGGCCGAGTGTGGCAATAGCACTTTGTGCTTGCACAGTGTGTTGGGGCGATAATCGGACAATCGCTTTGCCAACAGCAAAGTCGTCACTGAGGCGCAGACTTAACGAAGTGGTTGTGATATTTTGACCAATACTCAGGACATAATTAGAAGCCCCTAAATAAGCTTGTACTTGTATAAAATAGCGTCCATCTTCTGGCACAATGACGCGTTCGGTTTTTCCATCTCCCACCGACGCATTTAGAATCAAACCCTCGTTGTCTCGCAAAGCCAAATCTAAATCGTTACCAAGAAGATTTTGATCAGCAACAAAGAGGGTGATGATTTGTCCAGCCCGCAAATCGACTTCAAAAAAATCATCTTTGTCTCCGAACTCTTGGGAACGCCCAGTAGGCCCCGCGCCCGGTTGGTTGACATAACCGCCTAAAATCACCGGATTGGGAATGCGTTGCGCGGTGTACATACTGTCATTAGCGTTTTCCAGCGTACTGGCATTATTCACATCATCATCGGTAGCCGTGTTGCTTCCCACCAACATACGCCCTTGGATGGTGAAACGGCTAACGCTTGCCGCACTTGAACTTGACGATTCGTCTTCCCGACTACAACCGATGAACATCAAAGCTGTCAACGCAAATAAAACCAACTTATATTTTAATGACATAAGCAAAATCTCTTCATAAAGTAATAGAGTTTTTCAGTTATCAATTCCACGCAAAAAATTTTGCATGGAAATCAACACCTTGAAATTTAACCTATTTATCTATTCATCGTTCTGACAAAAAGTGTCGCCGTTTAGAAGATAGCCCTTTCTTACAAATTGGGTAGTCCGTTAGAAACCTTCAAGGTTTTTTCAACGCTTTACGGTTTTGCCCCTTTCCCCCTTTCCCCTAATGGCACGCACGATATAAATTTTGGTTGTGCAAGAACAGCCAGGGGTGTTGCCCCTGGAACTTAATTCCTATCGTGCGTGCCATTACCCTTTATTTAGATACCCGATAAACTGGAAAACAGGCCGTAAATTGTGTCTTAACTGCTGGTTGGCTGCTAATCAAGAGATAACCTTGATGTCTTTCCATGATATGTTTAACGATGGAAAGCCCTAAACCAGTGCCACCCACTTGGCGGGAACGCCCCACATTAAGTACTGAAGCACAAATAAACAGGGCAACCATAAAGGATTGCCCCTACATGACGGTTCGTAGGGGCAATCCCTTTGCGGTTGCCCTATTTCAAAATACCTGAAAATTTATGGTTCAGTACTTAAGCCACATTTTCATAAACAGACTTAGGAAAAGGATTAGGCTTTTGGAACACCATACCCACTCTCGCACGAAGTAGCACCGGGTCCATATTAGTATCGTAAATATTTTCGCCATCTAAACTAATATCACCTGCCACTCGACAAATTGGAATTGTGTCATTCATGCGGTTAAGACACCGTAAAAAAGTAGATTTACCACAGCCAGAAGGCCCAATCAATGCAATGACTTCATGTTGACCAATATCTAAATTGACATCAAATATCGCTTGTTTATCTGCATAAAACACATCCATATTGCGTATAGATATTTTAGCATCATCTACGAAGGGTTGTCCCCATGTTTCGTTTACGTTTTGTTCTATGTTAGTCGTCATTATTGATTTATTGTACTGTCAAATAAGCAGAAGTTGGGAACGAGGCAATGTTTTTTGAGCACTAATTATAACTACACGGATTGTTTATAATAAAGGATTAGAACATAACGATTCGATTCTGATCGGAGCCCTATGTACAGGACAAAAAAATATAAATGTAGGGTGGGTAAGTTCGTTTCGAGGAACTCGAAACGAACTTGCCCACCATCTGTGATACAAAATGCTTTGTAAATGTATGTCTTTTTAAACCCCGATTTGAAAACGGATAGGTGGATCGGGTTGCCCCTACCTATCGTCGAGACGCGAGGCTTAGCCTCTCGACAATGGAAACAATCCCTTATCCTAAGCTATAATGGTGGGCAAGTTCGTTTCGAGTTCTTTGATCCGAACTTACCCACCCTACAGTTAATTTTAATATAAAAATCAAAGCATTATATTTT
>QNER01000524.1 GCA_003646175.1 Candidatus Parabeggiatoa sp. nov. 1 | reverse complement strand
CTGGTTGATAGGTTTCAAAAAGGAATAACAACCAAGCAAAAATTGTTCCCAGGGCGCTGCCCTGGGCTTTAATAAAGCGCCCTTTCAGGGCTGAGTAGTTACAAAAATTCATTATATAATTTACCACCGTCATAAATTTCAGGAATTGAGCTGAGCATCGCGTTTTATACTCTCCTAATGTTAAAGCCCCAACGGGGCGACGTTAATATAGCCAGGGGCAACGCCCCTGGTTGATAGGTTTCAAAAAGGAATAACAACCATGCAAAAATTAATTGCGACTTATCGAATAGTCACGCCGATGTTTATTGGCGATGCTGAGCAGAAAGCGACTTCTCTGCGTCCCCCTTCTATTAAAGGGGCATTACGGTTTTGGTGGCGGGCCTTGAATTGGCGGCATCAATTAGAATTTAGTGCTAATGATGTATCGCTGGCATTACAAAATCTACATGCGGAAGAAGCCTATTTATTTGGCTCGGCGGCACAAGATAATAGTGGTGGGCAAGGATGTTTTTTGTTGCAAGTGACGGAACAGCCTAAGTACAAAATCGACAAAACTTGGCCTCAAAATAATACTGGGAGCGGCTATTTGGGGTTTGGTTTATTTGAATCTGGCAACGTCGGAACGGGTAATTTTCAACCGCACCGTGAAGCGATTGTGGAAGGCAGTCATTTTACGTTGCAATTGGGCTTTAAGCCAAAAACCTCGGCAAGTACAATAGAGAGTTTGCGCGAAACTTTGCAAGTGTGGAGTTTGTTGGGCGGTTTGGGCAGTCGGGCACGGCGCGGTTTTGGTTCAATTTGTTTAGAGACACTGGATGGGACGACGGTGGCGGATTCGCTTGACAGTTACAAGCAGAAACTCTCTGATTTAATTAATAATTTCCAAAATATCACTGATTATCCGCCTTATACCGCTTTTGGCGGGCACACACGTTTTGCAATAATAGCTGAAGGGCAGGAAGCGCGTGAAGTCCATAGTCAAGCCGGCAATGCTTATAAAGATCATCGTGGGGAACCTAGCACGTTACGAGGCAAGGTTAAATTGCCGTTTGGTTTGCCTTTACAGGGCGTCGATGAGAACCGGCGAAGGGCAAGTCCGTTGTTCTTTCATGTCCATGCACTTAAAAATGACTCGTTTGCGGCAACCGTGTTGTATTTGCCAGCCGATTTTCACCCCGACTATTCATCTGACAATTTGACCGATTTTTACCGTCCAGTCAGGCACTTTGTACAAATCGAGGCCCAAGGGAATTAAAAAATGACTATAGATGTTCATAAAATCGGAATGGCCGCTTTAGCAGAAGCTGCACCGCCTCAGGGCGGAACCAAACCAAATTGGTTGCACCGCTTCAAGGCCAGATTACATAAAAAGCCGCAGGCTAAAGGTGAAACCAAACCAACCTCACCGCCTAAGGGTGAAACAAACCCAACTGGTTGGTGTTATTTCCATTTCACGATTGGCCCGGTGCAAGGGTTTGTCGCGCAAGCGCGACGCACACGCGATTTTTGGGCCGGTTCTTTTATTTTATCGTGGCTGTCCGCGGTGGCGATGCGAGCCGTTATCGCGCAACAGGGCACCATCGTTTTTCCTAAACCCGATGCTCATTATCTCAATTGGTTGGCAGGCAAAGGCAACGGCAAATTACCTCCTCGTCAAGGCAGTGTGCCTAATCGCTTTAAGGCGAAAGTCAAGGCCGGATTTAATACTGAAAATGCGGAACAAGTGGTCGCCAGTGTTCAAAAGGCGTGGTATGAATTGGCGGAATTAGTTTGGCAACAAGATTTAGCCGGACACGTTGATGAAGTGCAGCGGGAAACTTGGGCGCGGCAAATCAACCATTTTTGGGAAATCAGTTGGGTATTGACTGATGATGAAAGCGAATCGGATTTGTTGGATCGCCGCAAAAATTGGCGTAATCAGTTTGCCCCGGTAGAGCCGGGTTTTAAGTGTATCATGGTAGCAGATCGGCAAGAATTGTCTGGTATTCTGACTCCCAAAGAAAACGAGTTAAAAGGCACATTTTGGGAACACAAGGTACGTAAATCCCTGAAAACCAAGACTGGTAACTCCAATGCCCGCGATTTAGCTGAGAATGAGCAACTCTGCGCAATTGCGTTTGTGAAACGGCGTTTTGCTCATCATTTCAACGCATTAACCGTCAAAATGCCCGGTGGTTGGACGCTGAAAGGTTGGGACTTGAAAACCAATGTGCCCTCGGTGATGTATATGGCTGCGGTGCATTGGTTGGAAACCGTGATTAAAACGGAAGAGGTAACGGTTTTACAGGGTTTGCTGAAAGCCGCATCTTACGCAGGTGCTGACTATGAAGAATGGCATACGGATATTGCTTGTATCAAACATGCGTGCAGCAATAAAATTGAACACCGGTTAACGGCGTTAGATGGCAGCGTGTTTTTTCCAACCATGCTTGTTAATCCCAATAAATATGAGTTGGAATGGGTGTCGCCTATGTTGGATGCACTGAAAAAACTCTCTGTGAAACAACCGCCGTCACCGTTTTATGCCATTTTGCTGATGGATGGTGATTCTTTGGGCTGTAAAATGGGCAATATTGATAATCAATCTAAAATTTCTAGCGCGTTGCAAATTTTTACTGAGGCGGTGCCAGCGATAGTCTATGACAATAATGGGTTTCTCGTTTATGCGGGCGGTGATGATGTGTTGGCTATTTTGCCATTAGAAGATGCGTTCCGTTGTGCGATTGAAATACGTCTGATTTATCAGCAGGCTTTTCAAGCATTTACCGGTAGCGATATTGAAAACTCTACGATTTCTGCTGCGATAGAATTTGTTCATGTCCAAACGTCGCTGGCAAAAGTGCTGAAGGATGCCCATGATTTATTGGATAATGTGGCGAAAGACGGTTGTGGGCGCGATGCAATTGCGGTGCGCGTGTGGAAACCGGGTGGTAAAGCGGTGGAATGGGCGATGCCTTGGAAAATCGCTTTAGACAATAACCAAGTCATTATTGAAAAACTGAAACAACAGTTTCTTGATAAAGACAACAATGAAGCGCCTTTTAGCAATAATTTTTTCTACAAAATTCGTGAGCGTTTTGAATTACTTAACCCGGCTCCTGGGGAACAAGCCATCATTTCCGAAGCAGAGGCTATAACGCTGTTGGCAGCGGACTATTTGGGATCGGGGGTTAATGAGACACGCACCGAAAAATTGACGTTGTCGCAGGCTGAGGAGATAATTGGGCCATTATTGGCACAGTGTCGTCAAGTTAAACGTGATCCTGATAAGCCTGAGCAGCCTGAAGCCTGGGAAGTATCGCCTCAATTAAAAGTGGATGGGGCATTATTGGTTCGTTTTCTCGCAAATAAAGGCCTTGAATATTAACCGTGCAAGGTTCGCCTTGCACTCCTGATAAAGTAAGTATTAACCGTGCAAGGTTCGCCTTGCACTCCTGATAATAATGAGATGAATGCTAAACAATGGTGTTTTAACGCACTTGATACGTGGTTTTTTCGTGAGTCTCGCTCTCATAGTGTCGTGGGTAGTTCGGAATTAGCCAGTTTATTTCCACCGCCTGCGCGCACGGTTGCTGGGGCGGTTCGTACTTTGATAGGTGATAATGCTGGGGTGAATTGGAAAACTTACCCTAAACAAGCGGTGGTTAAAAACGGGGTTAATCTGTTTGAACAAATCGGCGATGCGGATGATTTTGGTCAATTGCGCTTAACAGGGCCTTATTTGATTTATCAGGAACAACGGCTTTACCCAGCACCGTTGTCAATCTTGGAAAAAGATGATAAGTTCAAGTATTTACAAATAGGTGGGCCGGTCCATTGTGATTTAGGCGAAAAAGTGCAATTGCCGATATTGACAGAACCTGGCGCAAAGCCGTTAGAAAATGCGTGGTTGACTGAGCCGGGATTACAAAGAGTCTTAGCCGGTAAGTTACCTACCCCGGCAATGGTTATCCGTCAGTCTGATTTGTTTGAGAATGAACCGCGTTTGGGCATTGCGATTGATGATAGCAAACGTAGCACGAAAAAAGGTTTGCTTTATCAAACGCAACATATTCGCCCGTTTGAAAATGTCAAGGTGGGGGTGATTGTGCAGGGGATTGACCCGAAGTTGCAGCCAACGACGACGAGACAAGTGCGTTTTGGTGGCGAAGGACGTGTCGCGGCTGTCACTGTGACAAAGGCACCGCTGCCAACATTCAAGATACCTACCGGTGGACAACAGTTATTATTAATGTTGTTAACCTCGGCGGATTTAGGCTGTGATAAACAGAGTTGGCTACCGTCGGCCGATTTTGAACAAACTGAAGATAAAAACGGTAATACGATTTGGCAAGGCCGACTGAATGGGGTTGAGTTAACTATTATCAGTGCGGTTTTGGGTAAAGCGGTGCGAGAAGGGGGTTGGGATTTACAACGTGAATGCCCGCGCCCGGTGAAAAGTTTGGTGCCGGCGGGTAGTGTGTGGTTTTGCCAAGTCAAGGATAATATTAAGTCGGCTGTTGAGCAATTGCATGGTTTTCAGATTGGTGAAGAGACGGCTTTGGGGCGGGGGGAATTGGTGGCTGGGGTGTGGAGTGGGCAACAAAAAGACATTGCCCACCCTACGCAATAACGTGTGGACTCTATTTATAAGGTGGGCAATAAAACCACCCTACGCAATAACGTGTGGACTCTATTTATAAGGTGGGCAATAAAACCACCCTACGCAATAACGTGTGGACTCTATTTATAAGGTGGGCAACAAAAAGACATTGCCCACCCTACGCAATAATGTGTGGACTCCATTTGATGTTAAGTGTGATCTCAATTTTATTTTTGTAGGGTGGGCAAGGGCCTTTTCTTGCCCACCATCTTCGGCTCAGAACAATCCGTAAAATCCGTCAATCCGCTGTACTCAGACATTAAGCCACATCTGTCTTAAAATCAGTACAACGCATTGAAGGATCGATTTTTAAAACGGATACTATCCCTAAGAAGGGATAGCATCCGTAAAATAACTAACTAATAACGGGTAATTGAATTATGTCAAACACAAGCGCAATGTTAGGATTGCTCACTGAAACCTCGTTACATGCCGGAACTGGACAAATGGTGGGGGTTATAGATTTGCCGATTCAGCGTGAAGCACATACGGATTGGCCTTGTATTTATGGCTCCGGTGTGAAAGGCTCGATGCGGGCTTTGGCAAAAAGCAAAGAAAATGAGTGGGTTAATGAAGTTTTTGGCCCTGAAATGACGAGCGGCAGTGAATATGCTGGGGCTTTGGCGGTTGGTGATGCTCGGTTGTTGCTGTTGCCGGTGCGCTCTTTGACCAGTCATTTTAAATGGGTGACTTGTCCGGCTTTGTTGCAGCGTTTGCAAGCAGATTGTCAGCGTTTACAATTTGCCGATGCCAATCATTTTCCGCCGATGCCATTGTTTGATAAGGATGAAGCGTTGGTAGCCGCAGAATCGGCTGCTGATTCGAGTTTGTTTTTAGAAGAATTTCGTTTTACGCCTCAGATTTATCAGCAATTAGATGCGCTGATAAAAACGATTGCACCGTTGATGGGGAGAGAGGATGCTGAGCAGGCGTTGCAAAAACAACTCACGGTGGTGAACGATGATGCGTTTAGCCATTTAGCCCGTTACGCCACACCGGTGAATGCCCATATCGCGATTAACAATGAAACGAAAATCGTTAAACCCGGTGCATTGTGGTATGAGGAAACGTTGCCGCCCGATACGTTATTATATGTTGCATTAGTCGCGCAGCCTGTGCGTAAAGCGGGTGTTGATAAAAAAGCGGCCGATGTGTTGGGGCATATTCAGGCGTTGTTTGATCAAACTCATCCTTATATACACCTTGGCGGTAATGAAACGGTGGGCATGGG
>QNER01000523.1 GCA_003646175.1 Candidatus Parabeggiatoa sp. nov. 1 | reverse complement strand
CTTGCGCGGGGGATTGCCCCTACAAGAACAATTAATATTGTAGGGGCAATCCTTTCGAGGCTAAAGTTTTTGCGAGCAAAAACTTTAGCCTCGAATATGGTTGCCCCTGTTTTCCTATGGCCTTTCAACTGGAGCGATCGTGTACTAGTACAAGATCGCTCCAGTCCCCAGACCACTGAAAGCGAAAGTACCGCATCAGGGCACTACAATAGGGTTAGTCGGCTTTAGCCTTTTTCCAACGCCGTTGGCGTTGGGGTGGTATCGATCCTTGCGCGAAACTGCACTAGTACCCTGTCAACTTTGTTTTGATGGGTAAGATGAGGAGTCCAAACTTTAGTTTGGGCGGTTCCATTTTTTAAGTCGTGATAAAATGACAACGCAAAATCATATCCATATCTGCAATAACAATAACTTATATAGTGTTTCAGATAAATTTGTTAGAAATCCGATTTTTTGGAAAAATCCTGAAATTCTATAGTTTTTCTTCAAGGTTTTGCCAAATTGATAAGGAACACCCACAGATTTTTACAACCCAAAGGAGCCATAATGGCAGAATATACCGATATTGATCCCCAAGAAACCCAAGAATGGCAGGAGGCGTTGGAAAGCGTGCTAGCCAAGGATGGGCCGCAGCGTGCCCATTTTATCTTAGAAAAAATGATTGATAAAGCGCGCCGTTCCGGGGCACATATTCCCCACAGTGCCAATACCGCTTATGTCAATACCATTCCTTATAATCAAGAAGAACCAACGCCCGGTGATCCGGAAATAGAATGGAAAATCCGCTCCCTCATTCGCTGGAATGCGATGGCGATGGTGGTGCAAGCCAATCGTCAAAGTACCGAATTGGGTGGACACATTGCCAGTTTTGCGTCAGCCGCGACACTGTATGATGTTGGATTTAATCACTTTTTTCGGGGAAAGTCGGCCCATCATGGCGGGGATTTAGTTTATTTTCAAGGCCATTCCGCGCCCGGTATCTATGCCCGCGCTTTTTTGGAAGGGCGGATAACCGAGGCGCAAATGCTGAAATTCCGCCAAGAAGTCGGTGGTAATGGCTTATCGTCTTATCCCCATCCTTGGTTGATGCCGGAGTTTTGGCAATTTCCTACCGTTTCAATGGGGTTAGGCCCCATCATGGGGATTTATCAAGCCCGTTTTATGAAATATTTGCATGATCGCGGTATTGTGAATACTGACGGGCGCAAAGTGTGGGTATTTGCCGGCGATGGTGAAATGGATGAGCCAGAATCCTTGGGCGCGATTTCGCTGGCAGCGCGTGAAAAACTGGATAATCTGATTTTTGTCATTAATTGCAATTTGCAACGCTTGGATGGGCCGGTACGTGGTAACGGTAAGATTATTCAAGAGTTAGAAGGCGATTTTCGCGGTGCCGGTTGGAATGTCATTAAAGTGATTTGGGGTTCCTATTGGGATCCGTTGTTTGCAATGGATACCAAAGGCTTGTTGCTCAAACGCATGGAAGAGTGTGTCGATGGCGAGTATCAAAATTATAAAGCTAAGGGCGGTGCCTATACTCGCGAACACTTTTTTGGCAAGTATCCCGAATTAAAGGCGATGGTTGCCAAAATGACGGATGATGACATTTGGCGTTTAAATCGCGGTGGGCATGATCCACACAAAGTTTATGCCGCTTATGCGGCCGCGATGAAGCATAAAGGGCAACCCACTGTTATTATTGCCAAAAGCGTTAAAGGCTATGGCATGGGTGCTGCTGGTGAAGGGCAAAACATTACGCATCAACAAAAGAAGATGGGTGAGGATGCCATTCGCGCCTTTCGTGATCGCTTTAATATTCCGGTTTCCGATGAACAATTGGCTGAGGTGCCTTTTTACAAGCCAGCCGAAGACAGCCCCGAAATGAAATATTTGCATGAGCGGCGGCAAGCATTAGGTGGTTATTTACCGTTGCGGAGTAAGACAGCAACGCCTATCGAAATCCCTGATATCAGTATCTTTGATGCCATACTCAAAGGCAGTGGTGATCGAGAAATGTCTACCACGATGGCTTTTGTGCGGATGCTATCAGCACTGACTCGTGACAAAAAAATGGGTAAACATGTGGTACCCATTGTGCCGGATGAAGCACGGACATTTGGTATGGAAGGTTTATTTCGGCAAATGGGGATTTATTCCTCACAAGGGCAATTGTATGAGCCACAAGATGCCGATCAAGTCATGTATTACCGTGAAGACAAAAAAGGCCAAATCATTGAAGAAGGCATTAATGAGGCGGGTGCCATTTCTTCATGGACAGCAGCCGCGACGGCATACAGCAATAACGATGTCAACATGGTACCGTTTTATATTTTTTATTCCATGTTTGGCTTTCAGCGTATTGGTGATTTGGCGTGGGCTGCGGCTGATATGCGGGCCCGCGGCTTCTTGATAGGTGGCACAGCCGGGCGCACCACCTTATCAGGCGAAGGACTGCAACATCAAGATGGGCATGGCGTGATGTTGGCTTCTAATATCCCCAATTGCGTGGTTTATGATCCCACGTTTGGCTACGAAATGGCGGTGATTATCCATGACGGGCTATGCCGCATGTACAAAGAGCAAGAAAATATCTTCTATTACATCACCGCGATGAATGAAAACTACACCCATCCCCCGCTACCCGCAGGTGTAGAACAAGGCATCCTCAAAGGCATGTACTTGCTCAAAGAGGCCGCAACCAGCGGCCCGAAAGTGCAATTACTGGGTAGCGGCACTATTTTACGCGAAGTCATTGCAGCAAGTAGCTTATTAGCGCAAGATTTTAGCGTGTCGGCCGATATTTGGAGTGTCACCAGTTTCACCCAATTGCATCGTCAAGGTGTAGACACTCAGCGTTGGAATATGCTGCACCCAGAAGAAAAACCACGCAGTTGCTATGTTCACGACTGCCTTAAAGATCGTAAAGGCCCGGTGGTGGCGGCCACTGATTATGTGAAAGCCTATCCTAACCAGATTCGCTCCTGCATTCCGCATGGTGAATACTCGGTGCTGGGTACCGACGGTTTTGGGCGCAGTGATTCGCGCAAACAATTGCGTAAACACTTCGAGGTTGATCGTTACTACATCACCGTTGCTGCCCTCAAAAGTTTGGCGGATATGGGGGAACTCCCGGCCAGCAAAGTCACGGAAGCCCTCAAAAAATATGATTTGGCTTCCGATAAACCCAATCCAGTGACAGTCTAAGGAGGGACAGCGCATGGCAGTTACAGAAATTAAAATGCCTGATATTGGCGACTTCAAGGATGTGCCTATTCTTGAAATGTTGGTCAACAGCGGCGACACGGTTGAAAAAGAACAAGTCTTGCTCACGTTGGAAAGCGACAAGGCAACGATGGAGATTCCTTCGTCTCATGCCGGTATTGTCCAAGCAGTTAAGGTGAATGCTGGCGATAAAATGTCCCAAGGGATGGTCATTTTAACGATGGAAGTCACCGAAAGTGAAACGGTACCTGTCATTCAGACTCAACCTGAACCAGCTCCGCCCGCGCCACCCGTTCAACCGGTGCCACCGCTCCCAGTCAGTCCATCGCCAGCCAGTTCGCCGACTTCTTCAGTAATGGATGAACTGAGACGGCCTAAGAATTTACCGCCACCGCCAGTGGAACCGATTGAACCCCAAGCCTTTTCTAAACCACACGCCGGCCCCGCGGTGCGGCATTTGGCGCGAGATTTGGGTGTTGATTTAGTCAAAGTGAAAGGCAGTGGACGCAACAGCCGTATTTTAAAAGAAGACGTGCAAACCTTTGTCAAACAAGTGATGACAGAAGGCACCGCTATCGGTATGGCAGTACCGTTCACCGGCGGTGGCATGGGCATTCCAGAAATTCCTGAAATTGACTTCAGCAAATTCGGGGACATTGAGACGCGCCCATTGAGTCGCATCAAAAAGCTGGCGGGTGCCCATTTGCACCGTAGCTGGCTTAATATACCTCATGTCACCCAATTTGATGAAGTTGACATGACGGAACTGGAAGCCTTTCGCAAGGATTTGGCGACCGAAGCGAATAAGCGCAACGTTAAGATCACGTTGTTAGCCTTTTTGCTGAAAGCCAGTGCGGCAGCGTTAAGAGAATTTCCCGACTTTAATGCTTCGCTAGATGCCAGCAAGGAAAACTTGATTTTAAAGAAGTATTATCACCTCGGCGTTGCGGTAAACACCAAAGAAGGCTTAGTCGTCCCGGTGATAAGAGACGTTGATAAAAAAGGCCTGTTTGAACTGGCAGCCAACTTAGGCGAAATCAGCCAAAAAGCGCGAGATGGCAAACTCTCCCCCAATGACATGCAAGGTGCTTGCTTTACCATCACCAGCTTAGGTGGACTTGGAGGCACCGCCTTTACGCCAATTATCAACGCGCCTGAAGTCGCCATTTTAGGAGTATCGCGTTCTAAAATGCAGCCCGTCTATCAGAATGGCGAATTTGTGCCGCGTCTAATGCTACCGCTATCACTGTCTTATGATCATCGTGTGATTGACGGTGCCGCGGCGGTGCGGTTTACTCAGTATTTGAGTTTTATTTTGTCGGATGTAAGACGCTTATTATTGTAAATATAGCGTTTCCCGATTGCATCAAGTACATTTATATAATTTAATTCATTGATAATTATATTAAATAATCATTAACCATTAATCATTAACCATTGCTATAAGTGCCTCGTTCCCACGCTTCGCTACAATGCCATTAAGTTAAAAGTTAAGCTAAGCTTTGGAGTCCAAGATTTATCTTGGCACCGGTGGCAAAAGCCCAAGATAAATCTTGGACTCCAGTATCATTGCTACGGTTAACTTAATGGCTTTCAATTATCGGTTCGACACTTTTAACGGATGCTATTCCTTTTGGGGAATAGTATTCGTCACAGTGACACTTTACAACAGATGCTATCCCTTCTTTTTTTGGGATAGTATCTGTCGCGGTTTTTGTTCCTAGCCAAACAAATATTATGTCTTTTCTTCCTACCGATTCTTTTCTTGGCAATCTTGAACTCTTAGAGGTTTATGTCTTCTACGATTGTCCAAAGTTGTTTGCTTGCCAAAATCTGTCTGGGCAAATATTTCTCGCCGTTTGGATTGACGAGACGGATGATGCCGATATTTGGTTATATGTGAGCATGTCACCTAACAGATTCAAAGCAATTCACTCAGGTTATCTTGACTTACACGATGCTTATGCGAAAGCCGAAGATCGATGGGTTCACAAAGTCACCACTTATCACGATGACAAAGCTTCTCAAATTGAGCCATTTCGTTGTGAGCGAGGGCAACGTTTGAGTGATGTCACAGAAACCTCAAAGGAACGACAAACAAAAGACTGTCGTGTCGCTTTATGATCAGCAAGCAACTATTTGCTCCTGCGTCCAGTTTTTATGATCGTGATGTGGGAGCCAAACCAAGACATTCCCACACCAGCGTGCGCGCGCGTGGTAACGAAATAAAATTCGTTTATTTCGTAAATTCGTTGTACTCTATTTAATGATGAACAATCTCCGATTAACTGATTTACTCATGTTACGCACTCAGCTTCCACAAGCCAACCAGCCTCTGGCTAAAGCCCAAGGCTAAAAGCGAAAGTAACCTAAAGGTGACTCAATCCATTTTATCAGTCGGCTTTAGCCTCCTAAAGCTTTTAGCCTTGGGATTTATCCATAAAAATATTATGAAATTTTAGTGCGTAACATCAGCTTGTAAGCCTTTGATTTTCAGGTTCCTTTGCACCAGCATGGGAACATATTTAGTTTGCTCCCGCGTCCAATTCTTGTGAACGTTTTGCTGTAGCAAACCAAGGCATTCCCACACCAGCGTGCGCGCGCGTGGTAACGAAATAAAATTCGTTTATTTCGTAAATTCGTTGTACTCTATT
>QNER01000522.1 GCA_003646175.1 Candidatus Parabeggiatoa sp. nov. 1 | reverse complement strand
ATTGTGGACGTTACCCGAAAAATGGGAATGCGCCCGGTTTTGTAGTTATTTGGCACGGTCTGATTTGAGGGCCATAAAATAGTTTGAATGCTTTCAAATCAAACGATGGCCCTCAATCGCCTCTAATATTAATACTTTTTGTAGGTTATTAATTCGTTTATCCGCGCAATTCGCTATACTCAACCTGATTTGAGGGCCATAAAATAAATTGGATGCTTTCAAATCAAACGATGGCCCTCAATCGCCTCTAATATTAATTCGTTTATCCGCGCAATTCGCTATACTCAACAATTCGTTTATCCGCGTAATTCGTTGTACTCCGTTTATCCGCGCAATTCGCTGTACTCAACAATTCGTTTATCCGCGTAATTCGTTGTACTCAACAATTCGTTTATCCGCGCAATAGGCGTTCCGCCACTGCGTTTCGCTGTACTCAACCTGAATTGAGGGCCATAAAATGAAGTTTTCAAATCAAACTATGGCCCTCAGTCGCGCCTATCCATTGAGAAATCCGATTTTTCCAAAAAATCGGATTTCTTAGACTCAAGATGTCATTTCGAGTCCCTTTGCTCGGAGGGAACTTGAGAAACCTTAAAATCACTGTCAATCAATAGCCTTTTATAACTCATTGATTTTGTTATTATTAAATTCCGCCATTAATTAATTTCAACAAAGGCTTGAAATTGTTTAGCCAATCTATCAAAATAGCACGCTCAAAATCCATTGCTAAAAATGACAAGGGCTAATTTCGACTGATAACTGATAACTGATAACTGATAACTGATAACTGATAACTGATAACTGAAAGGTACCTATTGAAATGACGAACGATTCAATCACGTATTTTTCAATATGGAATAAATATCTATTTTCGATAGTGGGTATTTTTTTCTCTTCGCTAACCGCAATTTGGAAAAGTTTTTTCTGGTTTGTATTAACCCTGTTTTTTGGACTTCTTCAAATTTGGCTTATTTTACTCATAAACAATTTCATATTGACAACTGAACTTTTTTTTGAAAAATTCATTATAGATGGTGCATTACTGTTTTTTTCAATCGCTATTGTCTCTTCATTAACAATAGACTATCATGTGTTTTCTAGGGGCATTTTTAACTGGAAAGATTTTAGTGTCTTCATGTTTTTCCTGTTTCCAATTGCTATCGTTGCTTTTTGTGTCATACTCTTTATTGTGTGTTATCTAACACCTGAACAGATTGATTTCGAGTCTGTATTTCACGCAGAAATTGTAATCGTTACCATCACATTCTTTTATACGATTGTTGTTAAATCATTTGCTTTCTATAAAGATCAAAGGTGTGCTATACGGAACGTACTTCAAATCCGTGAAAATGGCAAAGTGAACCTGTCATTAAATTCACTGTAATCTTCAGGGCAACCACAAGGGATTGCCCCTACAATTATAGACTTACAACTAATCTTTTAAGTTTTCATTGGTATAAAATGCTCTACATCACAAATTTTTTACTCCCATTAATGGGGGTTCTAACCGCTCTGTTTTTAGGGGCGGCTACTTATTTAACCTATCAGCAAATGAAAGGACTCAAAGGTAAGCCGCACGGTAGCGAACCCAATCCGAATTACAACCCATTTTTCTACGGTAATCCGGTTTCGCCGGAGCAATTTATCGGGCGAAAAGCAGAAGTGCGTCGTGTTGCTGGCAGAATTGTTAATGGTGGACAATCTTCGGCGATTACCGGTACATTTCGCAGTGGTAAAACTTCATTCTTAGGATATTTGGTAGCACGAGAAAAGCAAATAGCACTTTACGGAAATAAAGCAGACACTGTCATTTTTTCCTACCGGGATGCCAACAGATTTAATCTTGAATGTGATCAAGCCCAGTTTTGGGGCTATGTTTTTAAACCGCTTCAAAAGCGTATTGCCGAAGAAATGCCCGATTCTTCACTAGATAAGGCTTATCAAACCTGTCAAGAAAATCATTTCGCCAATCTTGAAGAACTTATTGCACAAATAGGAAACATGAATTGGCAATTAGTTTTAATGATAGATGAATTTGATGTCTTATTGGATCGGCCTCATTTGAATAATACCGAATTTTTCGGTGGTTTACGTCAACTGGCTTCGCGTAGTAAGGGTGCATTGGTGTTGGTGATGACAACCAATATTTCACTGACTCAATTTCACCAAAAAACCAAACCATTTACAAAGTCGGGATCACCTTATTTTAATTTCCTTGATGAGATTGTTTTAGGGCCGTTATCAGATTCGGAGGTGGAAGAATTACTTGCTCAAGATGATACCTATTTTTCTGATGATGATCATCGCTTTCTCAAAGAGATTACTGGCGAACATCCCTACTTGCTTCAAGTAGCAGCCTCTGCTTTGTGGGAATCCTATCAAAATGGCAACGAAGATGATCCCATCAAACGTCAACAACACGCTAAACAAGATTTTTATGACAGAACAAAAACGACGCTAAATGACATTTGGCAATCGTGGTTGCCGACTACGCGCAAAGCTTTTATTGCGGTTGCTCTAATAAGATTAGAGACACTAAGAACGTCACTAAAAATACAACCGATTAATATAACAGACATTATTAACGAGGAACCCGGTTTTAAACAAGCACTTGAGGAACTTGAAAAACAAGGATTCGTAACCGATGATAATGGTGACTGGCGAGTCCGCCCGACTATTATTTTGTCTTTTATAGCCGATCAACCAGCGCAAGAACTTTGCAAAATAGTTGAGAAAACCTCGATAACTTCGTAAAAGTCTGTATAGCCTTGAAAACACCAGTGTAAAATATAGTACAGCGGATGAACTCGCTACGCGCAGTCACGAACGTAGCGAGAAAATCCGTTTATTTCGTTAATCCGTTGTACTTGAGTTTTTAGTAAAAAATATCAGTCAACTCACTCATCGAATCAATGAGATATGTCTCCCACCAATCCTTATATTGTAGGTAATTCCGTCGGCAATAGTCCCGAATTTGTAGGACGGGCCGATATTTTGCGAGAAGTCTGGCGCGTTGTACGCGATCCTCAACAAAATGCCATTGTACTGTATGGACAACGACGTATTGGTAAAACTTCAGTGTTGGAAGAATTGGAAGCCCGATTACCCAAAGAAGGGGCTTATTATCCGATTTTGTTTGATTTGCAAAACAAAGCGGAGTGGTCTTTGGGGCGTGTACTAACGGAACTCGCACACAAAATAAGCCGTTTATTAAAACTTGCCCCGCCTGATTTAGGGGACGAACCAGAAACCACATTCCGTCAAGTTTGGCTCCCTGACGTACTGAACAAGTTGCCCAGCAACGCTTCTTTGGTGCTATTATTTGATGAATTTGATGTGCTGGCTAATCCTGATTATAAACAAGCGGCGGCCGCTTTTTTTCCTTATCTGCGCGACTTATTGAATACTAATCCAATACTGATGAATTGTGTATTTGCTATTGGTCGCAACATTGATGACTTAAACAGTATTGCTTTGTCCCTCTTCAGAGGTGTACCCGCTAAACATGTTTCTCTACTGAGCCATGAAGAGACAGTGCGGCTTATCCATCTTTCTCAAACCAATCAAACACTTAATTGGTCAAACGATGATGCAGTCGAAAAAATTTGGCAATTAACAAATGGTCATCCGTTCTTAACTCAAGCTTTGTGTTCCCATATATGGGATCGGCTTCACAATAACAATCCTGATGAACCACCAACGGTGACCTCGAAAGAGGTAGAAGAGGCTATTTCTGACACCTTGAGTACTCGTCGTAATACGTTGGAGTGGTTATGGGATGGTTTACCGCCGGCAGAACGAATCGTTGCTTCAACATTGGCGGATGCGGGTGCAAGAGTCATCACTGACACTCAGTTAGAAGAACTCTTGCGTCAAAGTGGCGTACAGATAATTATTCGAGAACTGCAAAATGCACCGCGTTTATTACAAGAATGGGATTTGATTGAACCGGCAGAGGGCGGATATCGTTTTCGCGTTGAACTACTCCGTCGCTGGATTGCAGAATATAAATTGCCCCAACAAGCGCAGTCTGAATTGGATCATCTTGATCCGGCCGCCGATACGCTATACAAAGCGAGTCAAGAATTGTATAGGAATCGCTATTGGGCAGTAGCCGTTGGGCCTCTTCGCCAAGCCATTGGTTTAAATCCTCATCATGTGGGTGCCAACTTGTTATTGGCTGATATCTTGTTAAAAGACAAAAATGCGAACGAAGCTTGTGAAATACTAGAAAAGTTATATACCGTTCGGCCGGTTGCGGCACAGACACCATTAATTCAAGCGTTATTGGCTTTAGCATTCTCCAATGAGAGTGAAGATGAACAACTGAAACTTTATGAGCGAATATTAAAAATTGATCCGAAACATCCCGAAGCCAAACATCAAAAAAAAGAAATTATCAAGCGCCGAGAGGAAAAAAAGCAGCGACGGATTAATACTCTAAAAGAAATTTCTGGTAAGTATTCAATAAGGATGTGGGAATTTTTAGGGTTTACTTTTGCTTTGGTAGTCTCGTATTATTGGTTGACGGATCGCATTCCCACAGAGCCGCTCATTGTGCTGGAAGTTGGGCAACTAACCAATGAAGTGTCAGAATATGCCATCACGGGTGTGCTTTCAGATAAGCCTTATTTGCTTGACACGGTGAAAATTTTTCCCACTTGCGATCATCCTGTTAAACAAGCGAGGTTTAAATATGATATTTATACTCAGGCGGTTGACTTAAAGGTTAATCCCAATACCCAGCCCCCAACTTATTGGGTTGATAAAGCGTTATTGCAACAAACCTTGGCTGAAAAAGATAACCATTTTTCGTTTGAATTTTTAGATCAGGAACGCTTCACCTTCTATTTTCAGTTTGAAGCCCCCAAAACCACGCCGGCGGAATTTGAATGTAAAGTTTTCACGGCGGATAACCGCAACGTACCTTGTCAAGTCAGGGAAAAAGGCTATCTATCGCTATTTCGAGGGATTCCTTGGTTTGGGATTGGCACTATACTTGGCATTATCTTGATTGTACTGATTGAAATCGTCTATGCGTTTAAAAAACGAAGACACAATGTTGATCCTCAACAGTATTAAAGCGTTTATGGAAATCAATAATATTATCCAATATGCCATTATTTTTGTAATGGCTTTATTCTTAATTGGGTGTCACAATTGGTTATTCAAAAGTGCTCAGTCAAATCCCTTTAGGCGTTCCACCATTGATTTAACCCCTCAAGAACAAGTGGTTATTTATGTCGGGTTATTTGGTGGAACCGTGCTATTGATGTTTTGGATTATTGCCCCAATATCACAGTTTAGATTAGATGGATTGATTGCCATCGGGGTGACTTCTATCTCCAGTTTGTTTATTATACTGACACTCAAACCCTTGTTGGGCGCGATGAGGGAAGATAAGTTATCTTATGGATTTGTCATCAATCAAAAATTTTTATTGACGGCTTATCTTATTATCTTTACCGAATTAAGTTTTTTAAATTGGTTTAAAGAAATAACGATTTACGTTCAAACACCGTTTTTAATCTTTGTTGCCTTATACTCGGTATTAATTATGATTGTCGGTATCTATCTTGGCATCCCGAAAAATGATGACGGCAAAAAAGTTTTACCGACACAATGGCGGTGGCGTTTAGTCATTGTATTAAATCCGATTATTGTAGTATTATTAACCAGTCTTTTAGTCAAATTGGTATTATCTATCATTTTACTCGTCCAATAACATCGTATAGATTTTCAGAAAAAAATTCGCAGCCAACTGAAAGCTCAAGTCTCCTAAAGGAGACTAGTACAGGACGGCGGAAATCCCGATACCACCCTGCCATGAGCTAAAGCTCATGGCTCAAAGCGGTAGTCGGTATCAGCCGACTGAATTCCAGTGCCCT
>QNER01000521.1 GCA_003646175.1 Candidatus Parabeggiatoa sp. nov. 1 | reverse complement strand
CTTGGATGAACCACAGCTCATAGATTTCTTTGAGCCGGTTCTGCGCACCGACTTTCGAGCACTCGAAAACTACGTTTATCAGCCCATGCCGGCCGCTTTTGATCTTCCGATGACGGTTTTATTTGCCACTGAGGATAACGAAATCGACGAAACCAGTGTTTCCGCTTGGCAGCAAGAAACACTTCAACGTATTGAATTACATAAATTTAATGGGGGACACTTTTTCATATTTGACTATTTGCCTCAGATAGGGCAATTATTTACTCAAACCTTAGCCAGTAGCTAAACCTCATAGATTTGACGGATGCTATCCCTGGTTTCGGGATAGTATCCGTTTTAACAATCGACTGGTGCGACAACTTTCCAAAGTATTAGGTATTATTAATTTGACAATGTTTGAGGTAAAAGTTTTTCGTACAAGGTTCGCCTGAAACGAATGATAAAATTTCAATCAGAACCAAGTTTTTCGTACAAGGTTCGCCTTGTACTCCTGATAATCATGGCACACGGATTAAAAAATAACGCGGATTTATGATCCGTGATTTTGCATATTATTATATACCTTTTCACCAAAATTTAGGGAGTACCAAATAAATAACTATCTCAAACGTTAACTCAATTTGAGGCTAAATTTTTGTGTACAAAAAACGTGAACCTCAAAACATAACATATTATCAGGAGTACAAGGCGAACCTTGTACATCAGGAGTACAAGGCGAACCTTGTACATCAGGAGTACAAGGCGAACCTTGTACGAAAAAACAGTATAATGATTGAGTTAATAAATTTTTTTTTAATAGCCCCAATAATCCGATTAGAGGTAGTAATTATTTATGTCGTTTACTGTCCGAGTTTATCTGTTAGCCCTATTACTGGCATTCCAATCTGCCAACGCGATAGCTTCGTGCAACGATTGGCGCACTTTGAAGCCTAATTCAAAAAAGGAAACGTTCATTTTGGCGATGGGCGCGAATACCGGCAATTTGAAAATGGCGAATCACGATGCTAAATCTTTTGCTAAGGCTATGCAAAAGCGTTTTCGGGTACCTGGCTCCCATGTGTGCATACGCAAATATGTTAAAAGGTGGCAATTTGAATATGCTTTGGAACGCTTGGCGAAATTTGTGCGAAAACAAGATCAGGTGTTTATTTTCTTTTCCGGACATGGCACCAAGCAGCGGGACAATAGCGGCGATGAAAAGGATTGCTGCGATGAAGCTCTTGTAACGCTTGATAGTCCTGTGACTGATGATGCTTTTGTGTCTTTGGTGAAAAAGCTTAAAACCAATCGCATCATCACTTTTATCGACACTTGTTTTGCGAGTGGAATGCTCAGGGGCGAAAAAAACTGTCAAAAGGCGAAATCGAAGTTTTTGCTCAAAGGTGACGCGATAAACTGTTTAAAAAGATGTCGGCCTCGTGGTTTTAAACAGCCACTTAAAGGTGTCTTGTATGCAGCCTCCAAGGAACATCAGGACGCTTGGGAAACCAGTGAAGGTGGGCTTTTTACGTTTACCTTTATCAAGAATCTAAAGGCTTATCCCAAAGAGAGTCTCGATAAAATCTTCCGGCGAACAAAGCAACAGGTATCGGCTGCGACTCGAAAAAAGGGTTGTGTTCATCCGCAAGATCCACAACGATGGTAAGACTCATACCAATTTTGAGTTGGAATTCGTTTTAAATCAGTTCAAATCCCAAATTTTGGGCTCCAAACACGGGTTTCATCTCAAAATTGGTATCAATAGGAGGGTTGAATATGGATGATAAAGAGGCGCTGGAATATATGCGCCACGGTAAAGAAAAGGGCTTGGAAGTCCTGTACAAACGTTATTTCGGTAAATTGAGGAAACGAGTCCTGTGGTTGCTGCAAAAATATCATTGGCCGGATGAGGCCATAGCAGACGAAATTTGCAATGAGGTGTTTTTTAAGTTTCACAAAACGATTCTGCAATTCCAAGAAAAATGCAGTGTCAGTACTTGGTTGTACAAACTGGCAAAACACGAAGTACTTCGTCGTCTGGAAAAAGAAAACCGAAGGCAGCCTGAAGAACCGTTGCCAGACTGGGAAGAATTGCCTGATGAAAACGAGCCTATTTATGATCCGATTTTCGATGATGAACAAGTGCTTTGTTATGCCAGATGTATAACACAAGTCTTTGCTCAAGTTTGGTCTGGCAAAGAGGCTGATTGTCCAATAGTCCTAATACTTTTTTATATGGGAGTGTCTATAGAAGAAATGGCAACGACAATTGGTAAAAAGCGTCAAGCTACAACGAGATTGTTGGAGCGTTGCCAAAAGAAACTCAAGGAAAAGCCTGATTGCTTGACTGCCCTAATGCTTCATCATGCTATCGGTATGTCTTATGCTGAACTTGCACCCATTGTTGGTAAACCGAGCATAAGTGCAGTTGGGTATTTTTTGAGCGAGTGTCGAAAGAAAATTATCAAAAACAATCCTGAGCTCAAGCGTTGCTGGGAAGATTGTAACCATGACTAAACAAAAGGGTTGTTCCCTTTTAATATTTTTACTCAATTAACTTGACAATGTCATATTATTAGAAGTACAAGGCGAACTTTGTACGAAAAACGGCCGAAGAGTCTCATTCGTTTCAGGCGAACCTGGTACGAAAAACGGTAGAATAGCCACATTAGTTTCAGGCGAACCTGGTACGAAAAACGGCAGAAGAGTCTCATTCGTTTCAGGCGAACCTGGTACGAAAAACGGTAGAAGAGCCACATTCGTTTCAGGCGAACCTTGTATTAAAAACGACAGGGTTATTGAAATGTGACATTGTCAAATTAAAATGGTAAAAATCAATTGTTTGGAAACAATTCTAAAGGAGTATCACAATGTTAACAAAAGACGATGACGACTGGTTAGCCCTTTTGGCTGGCAAAGAAGTGCAGGATGCAGAACCCCAGACGGTGCGCGAAGTGAGTGCGCTTAAGGAAGCCCTGCACACAGAGTTACAGTGGCAAAAACTTCGGATGAGGATTCAAGCCGATAAAAATAAAGCGGTGGTTGAGGCAGAACCCAAGTTTCGTCAATGGCTTCAATCGCTAGTTGCTGGCATTCATGATCTGTTAGAACAGAAAATACTCTCCTTTGGTGGCGCTGTTTACACCGCGTTTGTTGTTGTGTTAGCCGTTGTGTTGTCGCTCATAACTGAACAAAAACCGTCGCCCAACCAAACAGATTATCGTCCTAAAGGGCAAGACGTGGTAGAACCATCTGATTCTATCGGGCCAATTATGCGGCTAAAACTTGAGCCACAAACAAAGGCAAATGAGATGAAACAAAACTTTGAGTCATCAGGTGCCGCTGTCCAAGTCACCAAGATAAACGACAAAGCGTTTCAAGTAGATATTTCAATGCCAGAAACACCTTCACAAGCCTTGGGTGATTTATGTGATATTGAGAACATTGATTTGTCGTCCAACCGTTCTGTGAGTATTGTTATAATCTCACCTGAGTAAAAGAGTCATTTCGGTGGATTATGCTCCGTTAATCTGCCCTACAAATTGGCGCATTTCCACGCCACGAACAGTTGAGTTAAGTACAACGGATACGCGAAATAAACGGATAAAAATTCACTGACTAGTGCAGGAACGCTCCAGTTCCCGTACCACTTCCAAACTGGGGCAACCATAAAGGATTGCCCCTACAAGAATAATTTATATTGTAGGGGCAATCCCTTGTGGTTGCCCTCTCTCTAAGGTGGTCTGGGGATTGGAGCGATCGTGCACTAGGTTTAGTGATTCTATCGAAGTTGTCGATTTTGAACTGAGAAAAGCGACTACTGTTTATCTGCCGATGTGAAATAAATTATAAAAGCCCTATCCGTTTATTTCGCGTATCCGTTGTACTCAATACATACAGATTAGCCTTCGTGCAAGTGAACCTTGCACTCCTCCCAAAACTATGCGATTACTTAAACTGATCTTATTATTAATATTGTTATATGGCCTTTTTGGTTGCGCTCCGCAAACTGAAAAGGCTCCGCCCAATAATCCGCCACCGTTAGCCATCACAGAAAACCTCAGTCAGACAAAACTCGCGCTGGATAATTCAAAAGCATTGGGCTATTTAGGTGAACAATATGAAAAGGCGCAACGTTATGACGAAGCGGTGACACTGACGCGGCGGGCTATTTTCAACGCACAACAAGCCAATGCTCTGGCATGGCTTATTCGTTGGCAATGGCAATTGGGACGCATCTTTCAAGCCCAACGCAAAACCAACCAAGCCATTCCGGCCTATCAGCAAGCCGTGCAATTGTTAGTGCCCGAAGACACTTTTCGCTGGGAGATGACAGGCTGTCAAGCATCCGGCGATTTTTCGTTTTATGAAAAGCTCCGCCCGCTGTTTTTTGAGTTAGCCGATTTACTGTTGCAACGAGCTGCGACTGAAAAAAATCCCACCAAAAAGCAGCGCGATTTACAACAAGTCAGGGATACGATTGAACAACTCAAGACGGCAGACATAGAAAATTACTATGGCGATTGCGTTGCAGCCTTTCAACAGAAAAAACAGCGCGTGGACAATATTGATGATCCTCACGCGGCCGTGATTTATCCCATTTTGTTAGATGAACGTCTTGAATTGTTGGTGAGTTTTCCTCGCAAAGATAGCCCACCGCCTATTCAACGTGTTGCCGTACCGGTGGGGCGCGACAAAATTCGTGATACGGTGCTGCTATTTCATAAAGAATTACAGGCGGGGCGCGATGATTGGGAAAGTACCCGTTATTTAATTCATGCCCAACAACTTTATAAATGGCTAATTGCGCCGCTGCACCCAAGGCTGCCAGAAAATATTCACACGCTGGTTTTTGTGCCAGAAGGTGTTTTAGGCACTATCCCGATGGCAGCGTTGCATGATGGCGAAAAATTTTTGATTGAAAACTACGCGGTAGCGATAACCCCCAGCTTAAATTTGACGGCCCCCAAATCAGGCAGCTTAAAACCAGATAATACTTATGCGTTGTTGAGCGGACTCACTGAAGAGACGCAAGCCTATCCGAAGTTACCTTATGCAGAATATGAAATCCAAGAGATTAGTAAATTATATAGCGATTCCAAACGCTTACTGAATGAGCAATTTACGCTGGCTAAATTAACCCAAGCCCTTAATAATGATGATTACAATTTAGTGCATATTATTTCTCATGCCGAATTTGCCGAAAATCCCGAAGACAGTTTTATTGTCACTTATGGTGATCAAAAACTTTCTCTCAAAGACTTGGAATCCATCATCAAACCCACCCAGCGTCGGGAAACCCCAATCGAATTGTTGACGTTGAGTGCGTGTAACACAGCGAAAGGGAAGTATGAACAATGGGCTGCGTTAGGATTATCGGGGATTGCTGTCAAAGCTGGGGCGCGGAGTGCGTTAGCCACTTTGTGGAAAGCCCACGATACGGCCGCTTATCATTTGGTGAGAAACTTTTATAACACGTTGAAAACAGAACAAAACTCTAAAGCACAAGCATTACAAGCAGCCCAAATTGCGTTAATCGATACAGATTTTTACCATCCCTTTTATTGGGCACCGCTCGTGTTAATTGGTAATTGGCTATAATATAAACCAGCCAAACTAAAGTTTGGACTCCTAAATATCAAAATGTCTGAATTCTTTATCAGGAGTACAAGGCGAACCTTGTACGAAAAAGATAAATCACGCCCGGTTTCGTACAAAGGGAGCGAAGTACTCCTGAACCTTCCTATAAAGGAAGATAAATAGGCCTTCTATTTCACAAGCCATAACGGATAGCATCCCATCGAGCGGGATACTATCCGTGAAACTATTTATCTGGACTTCTATAGATGTTATGGTTATCAGAAAAAAATTATGGAGCCACTTAAATATAGCATTTACCGATTGCGTAAAGT
>QNER01000520.1 GCA_003646175.1 Candidatus Parabeggiatoa sp. nov. 1 | reverse complement strand
CCGCGTCGCCTTGGCATCGTCTTCGGCCGATTGACGCGCCATTTCTGCTAATTTAGCCTCGGCCCCTAGCTTTTGATGGTAAGCCTCTTTAACGGCTTTCAGTTGCGCCTCGTGTTTCTTCTCCAACGCTTGCGTGGTGGTTTCGAGTGCTGCCTCGTATTTGGCAATCAATGCATCGATTTTAGCCACTTTTTTCGCAGCGTCATCTCTCACGGTCGTGATTTCAGCCTGTGCCGCTTTCAAGATGTTTTCCACCTTTGTCGCGGTGTCCTCTTTCACTGCCGTGATTTCAGCCTGTGCCGCTTTCAAGTCGGTAATGGCATACTTGTAATCGCTCAGGGCTTGCTGGTAGTAGTCGATGACTCGCTTATTTTGTGCCAGCGAGGCGGTGGACATAAAAAAGGTCAGTAGTAAAACTAAAATGTATCGCATCGTGTTCTCCTGTTGAAGTGATTAAAAAAAGCCAAATTCTAAGAAATCCGATTTAATCCGATTTTGAAGAAAAAATCGGATTTTTCGCCGTGACGATATTAAAGAAATCCGATTTTGAAGAAAAAATCGGATTTCTGTCTGGGAGTTGTATAGTTTCTCCTTGTCTGTGAGTTAATAGAAAGCCTTCCTTATAACATGAAAGCTGTGATAAATTTTATTTCAGTTCGTCATCCTTATGGATGGCAGTCTCAAAGTATCAAATCTCCATGACACAATTGCAATATCCTGTTTAAAAAGGCTTTCAATTCGGGACAGGCTTTGGCTGAAATCAATAAGTCTTTATCCCTTAAAATCCTGTGAGCATCCCGGGGTTTTTTGTAGCATCTCTTATATTTTCCAGACATAAACATCTCTTTAATATGGTAAGAGGGTGGCTTATTAAAATTCACTTGTTCGGGATGCGGGCTTGGGGGCCTTTTTATTGTGTCCAGCCAATTTTTGGATTTCCGACCAATAAGGTAATAACCAAGCTTCAAAATCATGATTGGCAACGTGGGGATAAAAGTGAGAGATTGAGCCAACCCATTCTAGCATTTGATGCTTGGCATCTGCGGCACTGGTGAAATCATTGCTACCGGTATAAACATCGGTTAAAGCGATCACCGCATCGTATTTGTCTTTCAATAAGTAATTTCTTACTGTGCTTTTTAATTTTGCCTCTTTAGGAATACGCCCATCGTAAGCAAAAAAATCAAGTTTTGGCATTTTGCCTTCTAAACGATCATGCAAAAATTGAAGCAGATGTGATTTGAAAGCCAGTTCCGTTTTACCTTCCACTAGGATAGCAATTTTCATATCCGCCCTCCCAAACGGCCCATACGCCAGAGCTCGTCTAACGCATATTCGGCCAACCATGTTTCCAAATCAAGTGTATCTGCCCACTTCATTTGCGCTAATCCGTCTTCTTGATCGACAACCAGCACTTGCGCTGGTTCTAAAAAGCGAATCAATCGTTCAGAATGGGTTGCCACAATCAGTTGAGTGTGTTCTGAAGCTTCGTTCATCGCATCGGTTAAGATACTTAATAATTGGGGATGTAAACTGACTTCCGGTTCATCAATTAACGTGATAGCACTTAGTTGAGGGCCATGCAGTAATGTGAGTAACCACAAAAAACGCAAAATCCCTTCCGATAATTGATTCATATATAAAGGCTTAGAAAAATGTTTATCTTTCCAAGTCATTGCCAGTGTGCCGGCTGCAACAGGTGGAAAATCCAGCCGTTCAAAACTAGGAAAAGCGACTGCAAGGGTATCTTCTATGATCTCAAAACGGGTTCTATCGGTTTCGCGCAGATAAAAAAGACAGGCGACCAGTTCTTCACCATGAGGCCCCGGTTGTGTTGACGGTTGCATTTTTTGAGGCAAACGAATGGGGGCATGATAACCAACATTTAACGCATAAGCACTATAATAAGTGATGTCAGCCAGTTGTTGACGCACCATTTCTGGCACTTGTGACAGTTTAGGTATCTGAAACAGTGACGTCTCAAAAGGCGACGGGTTCCAAGTCGGACGGACCATTTGCTTATCTTCAGGACGATAATACCTAATATCGGTGCGATTAGCATCAATATATTTCAATGGCGATGCTGAGTTTTCTTGCGTTAAGGTTTCTAAGCCAATTTCATAAGACATCCCTTTGAGATTGAGTGTCAATGAGTAACACAGCGGATTCTCGGTTGGGTCTTCCATAGAAACTTTAATCTGCATGGTTTCGGCTTTATCGTAGGTTAAAATATCCTGAATTCCTCCAAACTGGGAGAGGATATTTTTTAATTTCCCCTGTGCAGAATCTGAAAGCAAAGAAAACACTTCCAAGACAGAAGTTTTACCCACGCCATTGGCACCGATAATCACCGTTAGGGGGCGCATTTCCATATCGACGAAAAATAAACGCCTGAATCCGGCAATGCTCATTTGGGTTAATTGATAGCGGGTATTTAACATGTATAATTGTGAATGGTGAATGGTGAATGGTGAATGAATAATGCTTTCGAGCATCCCCAAGTCTCTTCAAAAATAACCCAGTCGAGTGGGCAACGTGGTTGCCCACCCCAAGAGTTAATTGAGACAACGTTTATTTCTGATTGTTGTCTGGTATCCGATTTTCAAGCCGCTCGATTTGAAGTTGTTGTGCCTTAATTGCTTCAACCAAGACGGCGGTGAGTTTGCCGTAGGCAATGGATTTGTAGCCGTCGGAGTCGGTGGAGACCAATTCGGGTAGTACCTTTTCGACTTCTTGGGCGATTAAGCCAATTTATATCAGGTTTATGAAAAATTTTCTTATAACACAAATAAATAAAGTTTGTGAGAAATCCGATTTTTTGAAAAAATCTGATTTCTGTCGGGGAGTTGTATAGTTTCTCCTTGTACTCCTGATAAAGAATAAAGTGTTTTCGTACAAGGTTCGCCTTGTACTCCTGATAAATCACGCCCGGTTTCGTACAAAGGGAGCGAAGTATCCTGATAATGTAACATTGTCAAGTTATATACAATCCTTGTAGTTATTCTTCAATAGCGATAAGTTGCCCAAAACTGATAAAGAGACTCAAACGCCTGCCAGTCCCACATAAAATGGGTAGGATTGCGTTGAATACAACCCACTCTTTTGGCAAACATGTGTAAATCCCAATAGACATTCTGTACCCGTCTCACTGGGGTTGCTGGGGTTAGGGTTTTCAATACCTTACACTTTTTGAGGTCGTAAATGGTGGAATATTCAAATCCTTCCAGAGCCTCTTCAGTGACACCTAATTGTTGATAGCAGCTATCGGCCGTCGAAGTCGTTGGCTTCGTTGCGGGTTGTCCGTTGAGTGAAAACAGCTTGGATATTTGAGCTTGAGGCGTTAACGCCTTGAGTTCTTTCAGGTATTTTTCGCCGAGCTTATCCAAATCCTCGCGGGTTCTATCCAAATCGAGGCGGATTTTTTCTTCGGTACAGTCCAACAGCACAATCAGGTTTTCGGCCCGATTAAAGAAATGTTCAACATCTTGGCGAAATTGATACCGCAATTGGTCAATTTGGGCAAAAGTATGATCGATGAGTTCGGCTTTGACTTTTGCGACGATGTCATCGGTGGTTTTTTTCACGGTGGCGGCCGCATAGTCAATCACTTCAGCCCGAATTTTGGCAACGGTTTTGTCACGCTCGGTTACAAAAATGTCACGGGCGTAGTCAATGATGTCGGTTCTGACTTTGGCAATGGTTTCATCGGCGGCTGCCTGAAATCGGTCAACGGTGTGTTGAATCAGGACATCAACCTTTTTCAACTTGTCTTCTATCAAGTCGTCAAGTTGCTTGAGACGCGCTTCGGCCGCTTTATCGGCTTGGGTGATTCGCGCTTTGGCCGCGTTGTCGATGTCTGTCAGTAGCGGCTTGATTTTGTCATCGAACAGCTTATCCATCGCCGCTTCAAATTCCGTCCGAATCCCAGCACCGACTTGTTGCCCGTATTGTTCCCAATTAATGGAATTGAGGGCCTTTAACAGTTCTGGACTGGCCCCTTTAGCAAGTTCTTGTCCGATTTTGGACCAGTCAACAGAATTGGTAATATGGTCAGCGATTTTTTGCCCCGTCTCATTAACCGATCGGTTATAGGCCTTTTTGATATGGTGAACGGGGTTAATGGTTTTGGTAAAAAACTTTTTTACCCCACTAAAAAAGCCAGCGTGCGCAGTGGAAACGCTGGTAAAATTAAGAATAACACCTGCTAAAAGTATGGCGATAACCGTCCGCCATCGGGCGGGTTTGAGTAATAACATAATAATGACACCTCCATTGGTTTGATGAAAAAAAACGGTTATGGTTGGTGGGTTTGTCCCTCAAGAATCGCTCGCGTTGCGTTGGCATCGTCTTCGGCCGATTGACGCGCCAATTCAGCTAAATCCGCCTCTGCTGCCAGTTTTTTCCGGTAAGCCTCTTTAACGGCTTTGAGTCGCGCCTCGTGTTTCTTCTCCAACGCTTGCGTGGTGGTTTCGAGTGCCGTCTCGTATTTGGCAATCAAGGCTTCGATTTTAGCCACCTTTTTCGCCGCGTCGTCTCTCACGGCCGTGATTTCCGCGTGAGCCGCTTTCAAGTCGGTAATTGCATACTTGTAATCGATCAGGGCTTGTTGGTAATAGTCGATGACTCGCTTATTTTCCGCCAGCGAGGTGCAGGGCATTAACGTAAATGCCAGTAGTATGACAACGAAAATTCGCATAAAGTCCTCCAAGTTGGTTAAATAAATAATGTAACATAACATAACATTTAGTACAACGAATTGACTAAATAAGCTTACCACCTATCAGTTTAGTACAACGAATTACGTGGATAAACGAATTTAAAACTTCAATATTTCATAATTTTTTATATAATACAATCAATTAGGAAAATAAGTTCCGATCAATATTCGTTTATCGGCCCGTCATTCGTTGTACTTAATATTCAAGGAGTTAAAAAAACTGATAGGTGGTAAGCTAAATAAGCGAATTAATTGGTCAGATGCGTAAATTCTTTGGAGTCCAAGATTTATCTTGGGTATTTTCCCCATTCGTTTATTTCGTCAATTCGTTGTACTCTATTTATTGTACTCTATTTGTTGTATTCTATCGAAGTCAAGTCCCCTTTCCCCTTTCCCCTTTCTCATTATCATGCGTTTATCACGTTTATTTATAGATCAGCCACTGGCGGTTGGACAAGAAATTATTTTACCGAAAGAATCCGCCCATTATCTGTTGAATGTGCTACGGCTGCGCGCCGGTGCCTCAGTGATTTTATTTAATGGGCAAGGCGGCGAATATGTTGCCCGTTTAGTAGCCGCAACTAAAAAAGCCGCGCAATTGCAACTGATTGAATATAAAGCCATTGAACGCGAATCGGCCCTGCAACTGACCTTAGTGCAAGCCATTTCCCGCCCCGATCACATGGATTACACGCTACAAAAAGCCGTGGAATTAGGCGTGCAGTGCATTGTGCCTGTTACCACGGAACGCAGCCCACCGCTTGATAAAACCAAAATCAGCAAACGTGAGCAACATTGGCGCAAAATTATTATCAGTGCCTGTGAGCAGTGCGGTAGAAATCGTTTGCCACAGTTATATAACGTGCAGCCACTGAGTGCTTGGTTAGTTGAGCCGCTGCAGGGTAGTTGTATGGTGTTGTCTCCAACCGGAAAAAGCAGTTTGTATGAGGCTATCAAACTTCAACCTCTTACCGATACTATCGCGAAAAGCGATAGCATCGGTTGCTTGAACCAACTTCAACTTCTTACCGATACTATCGCGAAAAGCGATAGCATCGGTTGCTTGAACCAACTTCAACTTCTTACCGATACTATCGCGAAAAGCGATAGCATCGGTTGCTTGAACCAACTTCAGCCTCTTACCGATACTATCGCGAAAAGCGATAGCATCGGTT
>QNER01000519.1 GCA_003646175.1 Candidatus Parabeggiatoa sp. nov. 1 | reverse complement strand
GCCGACGCTTGATGAAGCGGTGCGCCTGATGGCTAAAACTCAGATCGGTAAAACGCTGACAGATGATCAAGCGCAAGATCTTGTGGCCTTTTTAAATAGTTTGACCGGGGAATTTCCCGAACAGACGATGCCGCGCTTGCCGGGGACACCGGGTAACAGCGTTATTTCTGATGATACTGGAAGTACAACGGATTGACGGATTTAACGGATTTATTTGTGAATTGAGAATTGAGAATGAATGACGAACCATTTTCAACTAACACATTGTTTTCATTCCTAATTCAACAAATTCACAATTCATACACAAAACCCTATAGGCTTTCAGAAAAATAACTTTACGGATGCTATCCCTGAGAAGGGATAGTATCCGTCAACGGCTTGTGAAAAATTCTTGCTGTCAATTTTTCCGTGAGGGTATCTACGCAAAAGTTTTTGCGGAGCAAAAAGCGTAGATCGGAGTTTTTCGCTGCGCTTTGGACTTTCACAGAACGAACTATAGATGTTCAGACAAACCATTTCACAAGTCATTGACGGATACTATCCCTAAGAAGGGATAGCATCCGTGAAGTTAATTCCCCATTCCCAATTCCCAAATTTGCGAGGACTCCAATCATTAAGATTCATACTCTGTTAGAAAAACTGGCTGCTCCGTTATTGTTAATAGCCCTATTTTTTATATTGACCACTTTTCTGGCCTATTTGAGTCAAGGGGCTGATTGGCAAAGATTTTTTGGCATTAATTTGCACCGGGTTTTGGAATTGCTAGATTTGCGTGAGGAAAATACGTTAGCCACTTGGTTTTCAAGTATGGTTTTTCTCGCCGTCGGCATCAGTTTCTTGTTGCTCGGCTGGGGTTCCTCACCCGCGTTTTCGATTTCACGCTTGACACGTTTTGTGTTTCAATTAACAGCCATAGGTGCGGTTTTATTGTCTGCCGACGAAGTTGCGAGTATTCACGAAACCGCTGGAAAGTCGTTTCAACGGTTTGTGAGTAGTGTTTGGGCTCAGGCACCGCCTGACGAGCGGGGTTATTTTTGGGTGGTGCTATTTGCGCCCTTTTTGTTGGGCGGTTTAATGGCTGCGGCGTATGTGCTGCGAAAACTCATTGCGCGTATGCCAACAACCCGTGATTGGCAACGCCAATCCGCCTATCTTGCTTTACTCGTTGCCTTTTTATGTCTACCCGGCGTATTTGTGTTTGAACTATTTGAATGGCACTTAGATAATCTTAACCAAGGCGTTACTATTTTGAGTTGTTGGGAAGAAACGTTTGAGTTGCTTGGTATGTACAGTTTGTTTTTATGCGCGATGCTTATTGCGAGGCGGTATCAATTGTGAATATTTCACGTATCTCACGTATCTTATTGTTTTTATTATTGGCAGTGTACAGTATCACCTTGATGGTGACTGAGTGGCAAACCTCGCAACCTTATGTGCGGCAATTTTTTACGGATATTGAAGGCGACGTGTTTTTTTATGCCATTAATACCAGCTTAAGTGTTTTCCTGTTATGGGCTACCGCTTTGTTGTTTGGTGTCTGTTTATTATGTATTGATAAAGTTCAACAACGCCAAGCGTATTGGTTTTATCTATCGCAAGTCATTATGTTTACTTACCTTGGCTTTGATGAACGTTTTTTGATACATGAACATATGGGACTTTGGTTAGGGCGCAATGACGCTTATTTGTTACTGGGTTTAGGCTTTGTTGAAATTGGACTATTGGTTTGGCTTGGCAATCTCCGTCAAAAACCTTTGGCAGCCCGTTATTTTTTGTACACCGCGGCCGTATTTTTTGCTATGATGGTTGTTATTGATGCGAAATTTCCGTCACAGATGGTATTGCGCCTCTCGCTTGAAGATCTGACTAAGTTATGGGCGGATGTGTGTTTATTTTTATTTGCTTGGAAAATTTTGACACAGCATATTAGTACAGCTCCTTTACGGATTTGACGGATTTTTTGATAACTGATTTTACCGGGCGCATAATGGCAGAATTTTAGGGAGTTTAGAGACTCTAATTTTATTAGGTAACTGATGTTACGCACATTGCTTCGACTTATCACAGTTTGTGCAATAAAGCGGAAAGTTCCATACCATGATGATGTTTGGTGAAAGGGCGCAGCAAAGCGGGGACAACCGCAAAGGGCAACCACAAGGGATAGCCCCTACAATATATCATTAAATGTAGGGGCAATCCTTTATGGTTGCCCCTGGGCCGACTCATTTTGAAGCGTTGTGCGTAACATGAGTTAGGTAACTCCCAAATAATTATCAATGGCAACCCCTAATGGCACGCATGATAGAAATTTTGGTTGTGCAAGAACAGCCAGGTAGTTACACTGGGGTTTAATAATACGCACCTTCGGTGCTAAGTTTTAAAGCACCGAAGGTGCGAAATTAATATAGCCAGCGTAACTACCTGGAACTTAATTCCTATCGTGCGTGCCATTAGGGCAACCCCTTGTGGTTGCCCCTTTGATGGTGTGTTAAATTTTTGGAGTTGTTTTAATTCACCCAACCGGAATTAGATTGAAATGCTGATTGAAATGTTACTGTTCACAGGTACCCTTATTGGAATAAAAAAAATAAAAACTTATGGCGAACAGCAAAAACGGATGCAAAAACCGGCAAAATCATCCTCGCCCAGTTTGTATAAAAAAACCACATTACAAGTCCTTAAAGAGGCGGTACTAATCCCGTTAACTGGCGGAAAAGTACGTCGTCAACAACTGAAGCAGATAACAACCGGCAAAGAGGAGCATAAACCAAACGTCCACCAAAAAGTCAAGGAAGATTTTCGCTTCTCTATTGGTTTAGTTGGGTTTAGTTTGATTGGTGGTTGGTGGTATCCGCCGTTACAATTGCTATCTGCAGCTGGTGTCTTCTACTTCTATTTGCCAATTTTTCAAAAAGTCTTTCAAGACTTGAATAAAAGACGTATTACCACCAATCTACTTGATAGCTTCATTGTCACTGGTATGATAATAATGGGCCATTTTGTTGTGGCAACTCTGTTCACGTTGAGCAATTTATTGACTTTAAAATTACAGCGGCAAACCGAACATCACTCAAGTCAACAATTGATCAATGTTTTTGGTCAACAACCACACTCTATTTGGCTCATGCAAGATGGTATAGAAGTCGAAGTACTCTTGGAAGCGGTTCAAAAGGGGGACATTGTTGTCGTCAATGCGGGTGAGCATATTCCTGTTGATGGTACCATCACTGAAGGATTAGCAACCGTTGATCAGCATTCTTTGACCGGGGAATCGCAACCGGTTGAAAAAGAAGTCGGAGAGCAAGTTTTTGCCGCAACGCTTGTATTAGCAGGACGGCTTTTTATTCAAGTCGAAAGTGCCGGACAAGAAACCATCACCGCCAAAATTGGTCATATTCTGCAAAACACTCAAGATTTTAAGGAGACTTTGCGTTTACGGGGGCAACAAGTAGCCGATAGCTTTGTTGGCCCAACTTTAGTCACCAGTGGGTTATTTATACCATTGCTTGGCCCTAATGCTGGGTTGGCAGCACTTTTTTCTGCTTTGGGTTATAACATGAGGATATTCGGACCAGTGAGTGTGTTAAATTTTTTGCACATCATGGCGAATAACGGCATTTTGATTAAAGATGGACGTTCTCTGGAAATGTTGCAACATATGGATACGCTAGTCTTTGATAAAACCGGGACTTTAACTTTAGAGCAACCGCAAGTCTGTCATCTTTACCCCACCCCGCCATTAAATGAAGATACGTTGCTGATCTACGCCGCCGCCGCCGAATATCGGCAAAAACACCCTATCGCTAAAGCGATAATCATCGCAGCGGAACAACGCGGGCTGACAATACCCGCCATTGATGATGCAGCCTATCAAGTGGGTTATGGCATTCAAGTGAAGCTCGGTGAAACGGTCGTCCGAGTGGGTAGTGCCCGTTTTATGCTGCAAGAAAATATTTGCCTGCCAACAGAAGTGGAAAAACGCCAAGCCCAATGTGAGGCAGATGGGCATTCACTGGTTTATGTGGCATTGGATGATCAACTGGGTGGTGTGCTAGAATTACAACCCGCTATCCGTCCAGAGGCTAAGGAAATCATCAACTATTTGAAAGAAAAAGGCATATCACTGTACATCATTTCAGGTGATCACGAACAACCGACTCGACAACTTGCACAAGAATTAGGTATTGAGCATTATTTCGCTGAAACCCTACCAGAGCAAAAAGCCGACTTGATTGCGGGGCTTCGTGCGAATGGCAAATTTGTTGGTTTTGTTGGCGATGGCATTAACGATGCCATTGCGTTAAAACAAGCCAATGTCTCTATCTCGCTTCGTGGTGCCTCAACGGCCGCAACGGATACCGCTCAGATAATTTTGATGGACGGTCATTTGACCAAACTCAAGCCATTATTTGAGATTGCTCAGGCTTTTGAATCCAATATGCGTACCAATTATTGGCTTACAATAGCGCCCGGTGTGATATGTTTGGGGGGACTTTTCTTCTTCCATCTTAGCATTGTTGGTGGCATGGCAATGTATTACACCGGCAAAGTGGTTGGTTTGGGCAATACCATGTTGCCGTTGCTAGAGTATGCTGAAAATGATGAAGCGCAGCATTCCTCAACTCAACCGCATTTTGTGACTTCAAATTCAAATTCAAATTCAAATTGAATGTGCAAAAACCATTTTGATTGGAGAATGATTGTAACGGATTTTGGGCCGGCTAAATAATTGTGTTATAATTATTATTATCAGTAAAAGGCAAAACCGAGAGAATACAAAACGGGCGCATTCCCGAAAAATGGCTTGCTTGTGTAACCCATTGATTTATAAAAGACTCTCTCTCTTTTAGAGTCAATATGTTATTCATTAATGAAATCAATGAGTTATAAAAAAAACCAAATTGGAATGTTCCCATACGGGAGTTTTACATGGGTAACGATTCGATTATTTATCGCTGCCGATTTCATATAATTTGGTAGTGGTGCAATATGGGTGAATTGTCGGGTGAGCCTGTGCGTAAGTAAGGAATCATAAATTTTCGGGTATTTTGTAGGGTGGGCAAACGTCTTTTGGTTTGCCCACCTTTTTCCTATCGCCGATATAAACGAATAAGTTTCAACAGTGTGTTATGAACCTTTTAAAACCAACAGAAGAAATTATCGATATCGATCCCAGTTATAACTGGACTTTACCTTTGAGAAATTTCGCCAAGCCTTCCAGAACCATTAAATCTGTATGGTATCTTGCTCTCCCAATTTCTTCTGCCCATCGAGGTGGGCATTCAGGTGGCGGAGCGTTGATTGAAGGTATTGATGGACAAGAACGCTACCTCAATGAAGGCACGGTTTATCCTCATTCCTCATTGGTAGAACTGATTACATACCATCAAACTTGTTTTCCTTTTTCCTTGATACCTTGGAAATACATCGATTTAAGCCATGATTCATGGTTTGAATTGAAGGAATTGATAAGCAATGATCCGCCTGATGTCGCTGCTTTTTCTGTTTACACATCGACAGCTATTTGGGCATATATTGTTGCAGCCGAAATCAAGCGGATAAATCCTCGTGCCATAATCATCTTTGGAAATGATCATGCGAGTTTGCTGCGACAGGAGATTTTGTTTGGAACTTATGGCAAAAAAATTGTGGATTTTATTGGCTTGGACAATAATGGGCCATTTACAATGATGGGGCTACTGTATGCGCTTCAAGGCCAGATGGAATTAGCGAAAGTGCCGTCCCTAGCATACCGGAAAAACGGAACACTTGTAGAGCAAACCGCACCAACTTATCCACTGGATCAACGTATTTTACCCGATTATCGTTTGATCGAGGATTATATGGCAAAGCATTACGATCAAGCATTCCATTTGTGGTACTCTCATCACTATG
>QNER01000518.1 GCA_003646175.1 Candidatus Parabeggiatoa sp. nov. 1 | reverse complement strand
TTAGAATTTCAGCCCTGAAAGGGCGAAACATATGTCTCGCCCTTTCAGGGCTAGGCACGTCATTGAATGATATCCTAGGGCGTTGCCCTAGGCTAGTATGTCAGCCCCTTTCAGGGGCAAAGCGAGGTATTTCACCACGGGATACTGCGGTAAAACGTGCTGAGTTTGTAGCGGACTAAATGTATGCCATTGCCAAGAAGGACGTGTGTCTTCGGAATCATTTGGAGCAATCCAGGCACAGGGACTGATTTTGCGCCGCTGTGAAGCGGTTTCTATAACCAACGTCATGGACAACGGTCCATGCCCAATTTTTAGGGCCGCCGGTTTAGATTTGTGACCATTTTATTGACCAATCTGGCCTTAACCACCGCAACAAGCCCGGCAAAGGTGATTGGTATTGCATTCCGGAAGGTGTCAGGAAAATGCGTTCACGCTTGTGTGCCATATACATGTAAACTGGTGGTAAAACCGATAGCAAAACCGACGCGATCTGGAATATGACTGTGGGCTCATCCTGAATCTTTTCCCATACCCGGTTCAACCATTGCACCCAATCCTCAACCCCCTAATTCAAAACGTCCGGATGTTTGTCAAAAAGGCTTGCCAGAAACAATAGTGCTAAAAAAATGACAATGAATAATCCTATTTTTTCCCACCGCGTTGAGTAAAAATAGTTGAATTGATACAAAACTAACTTATCAGATGAAGTTAACATTGATTTTTCGGCCAATTTCGTGCAAGGTTCGCCTTGCACTCCTAATATGACTTAACGGATGCTATCCCTTTCCGGGATAGTATCCGTCACGGCTTTCGTTCCTAGTTGCCCTGCCCAATCTTGGGCAAATTGCCAAGCTGAACGCCCACTCCGTGAACCCCGCTTCAGTGCCCATTGCTTTGCAGCGCGTTGTACGTCTTCGCTTTCTGTATCGGTTACGCTCAGTTCTTGCAACCAATAACGCACAATGGCTAAATATTCATGTTGTCCAAAGGGATAAAATGATAGCCAGAGTCCAAAACGATCTGATAAAGAAATTTTTTCTTCCACCGCTTCACCGTGATGAATTTCCCCCTCAATCGTCTGCGCCTCCATATTTTCGTGCATATATTCAGGCAATAAATGCCGCCGATTTGAAGTCGCATAAATCAAAACATTATCCGGTGGCGCACTGATTGAGCCATCTAGCACACTTTTTAAAGCTTTATAACGGGCATCGTCTTGTTCAAAGGATAAATCATCACAAAAAATAATGAAACGTTCAGGACGGTTATAAAAAATTTCTACAATATCGGGTAAATCAATCAGATCATGTTTTTCAACCTCAACCAAGCGCAATCCTTGATCAGCGTATTCATTGAGTAGTGCCTTGATTAGGGACGATTTGCCAGTTCCGCGTGAACCCCATAATAAGACATTATTAGCCGGTTTTTTTTGTAAAAATTGTTGCGTATTACGATCAATTTGTTGTTTTTGCAGATCGATTCCCTGCAAATCTTGCAAGCGAATTTGGTGGGGATGATAGACAGGTTGAAACTCACCTTGTTGGTTGCGCTTACGCCAGCGAAACGCTGGGACTTTTTCCCAATCGGGTGGCAAAGGGGGTGGGGGAAAATGACTTTCGATACGTGCCAACAATGTCTCGGCGCGTTCAATTAAGTGTTGTAGCTTGAACATAATCTTTAATCTAAGAGTACAACTGATTGACTTCATTCCCGGATTTTTTATAGGCTGAAAAATCCGATTTGCTTTGCGAAATCGGATTTTTTTAACGCTATTTCAAAAAACTGGGTTTTTCGATTTGCCCAGACAACGTTATCCACTGGGCGTATTCCCCAAAAAATGGTTGTTATCAATATTGAGTACCAATCAATAGTACAACGGATACGCGAAATAAACGGATAAAAATCAAATGAACGAAAACGGTTTCCTTAAAATTAAAGAATCGATTTTGAACTGATAAAAATAATTTCAGTTAAAAACCTTCAAGGTTTTGGAAACCTTGAAGGTTTTGCTCTAAATCAGTTAAAAACCTTCAAGGTTTTGGAAACATTGAAGGTTTTGCTCTCTATAAATCAGTTAGAAACCTTCAAGGTTTTGGAAACCTTGAAGGTTTTGCTCTAAGTTGTACTTAACGGTCCGTGACGTGAAAATGCGCCCTATCCGCCCTACAAACGCCGCTGCAACAATTCCCGCAATTCGGCATCTGTCAATACAATCGGATTGGTTTTCATGCTACCGCCCCGACAGTTCGCAACCACTTTGTCTATATCGGCAGCTTGCATACCATACGTGCTAAGTTTGGGCAACGCGAGCCGTTCCGTCCAATTTCTTAGAGTTTCAACCAAGGTTGTGCAAAGTGCCGCCGGCTCCGCTTGACGCTTGGCCGACTGATTGGCCAATACGGCACCGATATTGGCATATTTGGTGAGGGCGATGCTGTCGGAGGCCCGCTCATGGAGGGCTGCGATATTAATATCCGTCGCCTCAGCAACCAGTGTGCCACAAACAACCCCATGTGGGCACGGGAAAAAGGCCCCCAACGGGGAAGCCAATCCGTGTACAGAACCCAATCCAGCTTGAGCAAGTACGATACCCGAAATGAGGGAGGCATAAGCCAGTTGACTACGGCCGGCCTTTGCTGCGGCTTCGTCCTTGGCTTCCCAAGCTGCGAAAAAGCCATCACGAAAGGCCGTTATACCAGAAATCGCTAACGCATCTGTCAGCGGGTTGGCATTGCTGGATACATAAGATTCTAATAACTGTGTAAACGCATCCATGCCATTAGCGGCTAATAAGTGAGGCGGACAAGAAGCCAATAACGCGGGATCAACAATGGCAACTTGGGGGACAAGGCAATCGTGGCGGAAGGATTTTTTAAAGCCATTTTCCGCTTTTGAACGGCTGAGTACGGCGTTTTTAGTGGCTTCACTACCCGTACCGGCTGTCGTTGGCACAGCGATAAAAGGTACGGACGGCCCCTGATAGGCAATGCCTTTGCCCACCCCTTCTAAATGATCCATCACGGAATTGCCATGCGGTAACAAACCCGCAATCGTTTTAGCGGCATCCAACACGCTACCACCACCGATACCCAATACGACTTCAATGCCGCTGTTTCGATAATCTTTGACAGCTTGATCTACGCCATCAGGTGAAGGCTCACCGCCGACAGCGAATGTTTCCGAAGTGATACCTTGCTCGCGCAAGCCTTGCTGAAGCGTGTCCCAGTGCGCGGTAGCGCGAAACGACTGCGCCCCAGTGACAATCAGGATATGTTTGCCAAAAGCGGCAACTTGGGTTGGAATCTCCGCGACGCTGCCTTCACCAAATAAAATACGCGGTAAACGGGCAATATTAAACGGTGCAATGTGCGTCATAGTTTTCAATCTTATTTGGGAAATAAGCATTGATATTGAATGCCTTCGCGTGGGTTAGCCATCATCATAGCGACTTGTTCACGCCACTTCACATAATGCAAAGTGTCTTTGTGGGCTTTAGCATCTTCGGCCGTTGCATAGGCCTCATAAAGTATAAATTTGCCGGGATCAGTTGCATCTTGCAAAACATCAAAGCGGCGATTGCCCTTTTCCTTGATGGAGGCTTCATGATTGACACGGGTGGCTTCAATAAAGGCATCCACACGTTCAGGTTTGACTTGGACATGAACAAGGGTAACATGCATTTATAATTTCTCCTGTTGGAAGTTGTGATGCTATCGCTTATTTTTGCGATAGTATCACTCAAACAAAAAAATGTGAGCAAATCGTAGTGCTATCGCTTATTTTGGTGAGAGTATCACTCACACAATCACAACATAAATTGCTATCTAACATTAAGTAATTGATTTTATCTTGGCAATGTTATATTTCAATAACCACGCTGCTTTTCGTACAAGGTTCGCCTTGTACTCCTGAAAATTATCCAGAGAATTTAGCAAGATAAATCTTGGACTCCGAATCCACCAAAATAAAGTTTTAATTACTTGCCGTCCGTCGCACCACTACTCCCATCACCACTGGTAGCGTTTTTCCCACCACCACCATTGTTAGGAACTTTCCCAACATCCGGGTTATCAAGATCAATCTCGGAAACATGCTGGCCATCCATAATAGCAGGGCATTCATTCGGCACAAATTGGATGGTGTCCATTTCGGAAAGAATCATTTAGGCAAAGTTTTTCGCTTCAAAATCAGTTCGTTTTAATAACGCGGCTTGCACATAAATGGTATCCTGCCCCATGCCTATCATGGTGGGCAATGATGTGATATCTAATTTGACATCAAATTGGTATTTTGAACGTACCAGTTCTGTTTGTCCAATGCGCGTTGCCGGTTGAGGCTCTAAATTTGAAGCTGGAATATTGTAGAAACCTAGGATTTCAAGGGTTTCTAAATCCAGTGCAAATTGATTGAGAGAACGTGGGGTGTTTATCGGTGCAGCCCCAGATAACCCTAGACTATAAGCCAACATTAAAACGCTATCTTCATAAGCCGCTGTCACGTCAGAGACGATGAAGCTGATTCTAAGAGGATCAGTGAAGGGATTAATAAAGGGGTTAATGGTGATAGCCATTTTGTCCGGGAGAAAGCGAAAGTCGCTAGTGAGGCCGGTTGCGCTTTTACCGGGGACACAGATAATGATATTTTCTAACGGGGCTTCTTCTAACGTGAGATGGTTAGTGCCACGTTGGCTTTTGCCACCGGATCCCACGCCGTCGCTGTCACTGGCTTTGACGGTAGTCGTTAGCAGTACGGTTGCACCCAGTAAGGGCTTTTTGATATTCGCTAGTTTAAAATCAGACATGACTCATAAAGCTCTGTGACGAAATAGAAGTGTAGCCACCCAATGTGTTTTTATTGCCCACCGCTGATGGTGTGACATATTTGGGGGCCGGCAACAACGTTTGGTGGGCTGATGGTGTGACATATTTTGGGGCCGGCAACAACGTTTGGGGAGCAACAAAAAGACGTTTGGTGGGCTGATGGTGTGACATATTTTGGTGGGCAACTGATGGTGTGACATATTTTGGTGGGCAACACGTTGCCCACCCTACGAACTGATGGTGTGACATATTTTGGTGGGCAACACGTTGCCCACCCTACGAACTGATGGTGTGACATATTTTGGTGGGCAACAAAAAGACGTTGCCCACCCTACGAACTATCAAATGTCGATTTGATAATCATCTTGAAGCAAAGTGCGTCATCTGAGTTTTTTACTTGCCGTCCGTCCCACCACTACTCCCATTACCAGTGGTAGCATCTTTCCCACTACCTGGGTTATCGAGATCAATTGAATCGACGCGCTGGCCATCCATGAGATCGGGACATTTATTTGGCACAAATTGAATAGTGTCCATCTCGGAAAGAATCATTCCGTCAAAATTCTGCTTTTCAAAATCAGAACGCTTTATCAACCCAGCTTGTACATAGATAGTGTCTTTACCACTGTTCATCATAGTGGGTATTTCTGAGGTGTCTAGGTTAATGTCAAATTCCCATTTGACGCGAGCGGCTGGATTACCCACGCCTATGCGTGTTGACGTTTGTTTTTCCATACCGAATGGGGGTACGTCGTAGACACCAACAATTTCCGCTGCACTGAGATCCAGTCCTAACTTTTCGAGAGACCGAGGTGTGTTAATTTGCGGAGAGGGCGACGTTTTAGGGCTATAAAGCAAAAATAATATTCTCTTGTCATCACTTGATGTCATGTGAGACACGATAAAAGTCATTTTGACGAAGTTTTTCTCAAAAGGAGGAATAACAACGGCCAGTTTATCAGGGAGAAAACGAAAGTCCCCAGTGAGACCGGCTGTGCTTTTACCGGGTACACACAGGATGATATTTTCTAACGGGGCTTCTTCCAATGTGAGGTGGTTAATGCCGCGTTGGCTTTTACAGCCGGT
>QNER01000517.1 GCA_003646175.1 Candidatus Parabeggiatoa sp. nov. 1 | reverse complement strand
TCTGAGGATTAGTCACAGAAGGAAGAACCGATTACATAACTACAAGGATTGCTTATCAAAAAGGATAAGAGCATGACATACGTTTAGTTCAAACTCACCACCACCCCGAGTTCACAGCCAAACTGTGATAAAAACTTAGACGTTTAAGGTTTTTGATTAAAATCGACAAATCCATTGCGAGGTTTTGATCTAATCCTTTATTATAAATAATCCTTGTAGTTGTTATAGACAGATGAAAGGACTTGCCAGTAAAAATGATTTTACATGGTTTTCTACGCTTGGCGTAGTACCCAATTTGGAAGAGGAACAACCGATGCTGAAAGCAATAAAACTTATTAGCCTGTTGGCAATGTTAATAACACCCAATAGTAGGGCTGAAGAAGAGAGTTTCCTCGAAGGTATCAGCGTCCTAGGGGATAAGAAAATCGCCTACCTTTCTATTGACGGAAATAAAATATCCATCCATGAAGGAGAAGAAATTACCCTAAGCGTTGATGAAGCCGTGGAAACTTGGCGAATTGTACGCATTGAACAAGGATCCGTGCTACTAAAATCGGAAAACGGTTTAGCAACAGAATTACGGCTAGACAGTCGTTTGCCCACCCCTGAGACTGAAGCAACGGAAGACCAACAACAACCGTTTCTAGTTCAAGAAACTGAAACGCCCCCAGTGAAGAACACAGATAATGAACTGCCTCCCGGTTCTCGCATTGTACAAACGCCCTTTGGTCATTTTATCATCAAAGATAATACCCCCTCCCCAACTTCCCCCTCAATTCAACCACTTGACAATCCGCCAACAATGACTGAAGAAGAGGAAGTGCAGCCCGGACATCACATTGTGCGAACGCCTTTTGGTGATTTCATAGTCAAAGATACACAATGAATGGTTTATTAAGGATCCTTTTGGTATTCGCCATTCACCATTTGCTCTTCGCCATTCACCACTTGGCGGCTTTCTTCGGGCAGGGTGATATTGAGCTCTAAAATATCATAATCGCCCTCTTTTTCTATATTCATTTTGATCTGTTCATCGTTAATTGCGACGTATTTTCTAACCACCTCTAGTAATTCTTTTTGTAACATGGGCAAATAGTCAAATGTTGAAGAATCACGTAGGTGGCGTTCACGGGCAATAATAATTTGTAAACGTTCCTTAGCAACCGCGGCTGATTTTGGCGGTTGCAAAGCGCGAAAGTAATCAAATATACGCATGTATGTTAATGTCCGAATAAACGGGTTAAAAAACCTTTTTTATCACGAGGTGGTGGTTCTTCACCAAGAAAACGCGTAACAACATCAAGATAGGCTTGTCCCGCTTCACTCTTTTTATCAAGCGTGACGGGAATGCCGGCGTTAGAAGCTTGCAAGATGCTAGGAGATTCTGGAATCACACCCAAGAAGGGAATAGCCAGAATTTCCCGCACATCTTCAACACTGAGCATATCGCCACGATTCACCCGTTTAGGTTCGTAACGTGTCACCAACAAATGTTCTTTAACCGGCACCATATTTTGCACCGCACGGCGAGTTTTGCTCGACAACATACCAATAATACGATCAGAATCGCGCACTGAAGAAACCTCAGGATTAGTCACGATTAACGCTTCATCAGCAAAATACATTGCCATAATAGCACCATGCTCAATGCCAGCCGGCGAATCACAAATGATATATTCAAAGCGCTTTTTTAACGCTTCCAACACTCTTGCCACCCCTTTTATAGTGAGCGCATCTTTATCGCGGGTTTGCGAGGCTGGCAAAATGTACAAACTTTCAACCCGTTTATCTTTAATCAAAGCTTGATTTAAGTTACCCTCGCCATTAATAACATTGATAAAGTCATAAACGACACGGCGCTCACAACCCATCACCAGATCCAGATTTCGTAACCCAACATCGAAATCAATTACGACGGTTTGATGCCCGCGTAAAGCGAGCCCGGTAGCAACAGCGGCACTCGTGGTTGTCTTACCGACACCACCTTTGCCTGAAGTAATAACAACAATCTTGGCCAAATTATTTTCCTGCCTTTCAATTTTAATGAGTCTCTTGCAAAACTCATTTGAAAATAGCTAATGGGTAATGGGTAATGGAAAACGGCCAGACGAAAAATGACTTTAAAACCCAAAACCAAACACTTTTAGCACTTATGCTATTCGCAGCCAATTCTGAAAAGGACATTAATTACCTATTACCAATACCAATCTCCAAGCTATTTTGCAAGTTCCTCTAATGCATGAAAAAAAATGAAAAATGAACGCATTGATATTAAATAATTCCTTGAGCTTGAGCCAGGGGCGTTGCCCTTGGCTTTAATAAGACGCACCTTCGGTGCTAAATTTTAAAACACCGAAGGTGCGAAATTAATATAGCCAGTGTAACTATACTAAGCAAGGGAACAAATTTTACTTTTTGATAAACCAAAATAATAAAATAACTATTTGAATTAAAAAAAACATGTTTTCTCTGTGTTCCTCTGTGCCCTCTGTGTGTATACCTGGAACTATCATGCGTGCCATTAGACTATAGACCATTTTTCATTCATAACAACTACTGTTCATTCCAATTCCCAAATCGCTTTTAGGAACGAAGAAAAATTAACTTCCCTCTTGATTGGGTTTAGTGCCCTTTAGGGTACTTGAGCTATTAGACAACTGCTTTCGCGCCAAAGTTTTTGCGCGCAAAAACTTCTTTGCTACAAGCTGTTGGCGGAAGTTATTTTTTAGCCGATCCTTATCAGTTTTTTAGGCACAAAAACTGATAAAAGCAAACCCAATTCCCAATCCCCAAATCAAAATGCTTCAATTTTTAACGAATCATCTTCCAAATAAACCTGTGCCCGTTTACCTTGAAAACTCTCAGGTAAATCTTCATTTACCAAATACCGTCCCGCCACAGAAACGAGTTCAGCATTAAAGTGTCGGCAAAAAATCCGCGCCTCGCAATCTCCATTGACACCCGCCAACGCCCGCCCACGCAAAGCACCATAAACATGAATATGCCCATGAGCTAAGATTTCAGCCCCATGACTGACAGCTGACAACACGACTAAATCACCTTGAAGCGCAACCACTTGTTGCCCAGAACGGATTGGCTGCGTAACGACTTTAGAAATTGAAGGTACTGGCACGGCTACCGGTTCAGGCTCCAAAAAACGTCGCGGGCGCAATAGTTTCGTATCTGCTAACAAACCTAAATTCAGACTCAGCACGATTTCATTTTGTTCGGGACTACCCCCACGCACCGCCACTGGAATTAAACCGTGAGTACGCAACAATTTAACTAATTCAGGTAAATTGATTTCATTATTTTCATCATCATTATTTTCATCTTGCACAGCGTGTAGATCAATTATAACCGGAGCCTGCTGGAAAAACCCCGGTGCTTTGGAAACTTTTTCCGCCAGTTCTTGTGCAATCCTCTCCTGATCACTATCAAGCAAATGCAAAATCATTAGCGTCAACAGATTACCTTTAAACTCAAGTGCTGGCGTGTGTGGAGTGGGAAACATGCGATGCTTGTACCTTGGTAATTGGATTAATGAGTCACTGGTCAAATTTTATCGTGGATGAACGCTGCTTACTCAACCAAAGATTCTTACGAGAACACACAGCGTATTTCGCTCCAATGTTTTTTACAATCGTCTTTATTTTAAAAAATAATCTATAAATCAATCCATTATGAAATATTGTCGTGATTTGTGAAATATTCGGTATCAAATTCAATCCGTTAAAACAGTCGAATATCGCGTTATTATTTATTTATAATATTATATACTATTCACCTTGAGTTTCGTGAAATTCTCTGTCACCTAAGGGCAAAACCTTCAAGGTTTTGGAAACCTTGAAGGTTTATAACTGATTTATCTGAGGGCAAAACCGTAAAGCGTTTCCAAAACGCTTTACGGTTTATAACTGAAATTATTTATCTATCTGAGGGCAAAACCGTAAAGCGTTGCAAAAACGCTTTACGGTTTCTACTGAAAAACGATAGAAAAAAATCCGTTCCTTACGTCAATCCGTTGCACTCTCAGTATAAACTCAAATAAATGTTGTACAAATTTGAAACTTTACCACCTAAAAGCGTTTTGAGCCAAGTCATTTTTGTCTAATGAATAAAAATTAGGTTTAACAATGAAATTTGATACTCTTTTTCAACGCATAGCTGATCTACAAAATCGCGTGGACGTACTCAATAATTCTTTTAACTATACCACTCAACTTGAACGTCTGGGCAAAATTGGCAGTGAAATTGAAAAGCTTGAACGGGAACGGCTTGTTTTGGAAAAAGTCGTGCAACCCGTTAACCAAGTTGACAAACAATTATCAGAACAGCGCGAATTATTAGAACTTGCGCGTGAAGAAATTGATAATGATACAGCAAATGCAGTGCGCCAAGATTTGGAACGCTTAGAACAACAATTTTCCGCCCTTGAGATTAACCTATTTTATGGTGAAATGGACGCACGCAATGCGTTTTTAGACATTCAATCAGGAACCGGCGGCACGGAAGTGGAAGCTCAAGATTGGGTTGACATGTTATTGCGTATATACTTACGCTGGGCAGAACAGCACGGCTTTGCAGCCGACATGGTTCACTATTCGCCCGGTGAAGTCGCGGGTGCTAAAAGCGTTGCCATCCATGTTGTAGGAGAATATGCCTATGGTTGGTTACGCACAGAAATGGGAAAGCATCGCCTAGTCCGTCAATCCCCCTTTGACTCGAAAAACCGTCGCTACACCTCATTTGTTCAAGTCTCTGTTGTGCCTGAAGTTGATGATAATGTGGAGTTTGAAATCAATCCCACTGATCTGCGTCTTGATACTTATCGTGCCACTAGTGCGGGCGGCCCACATATCCAAAAATCACAATCAGCAATACGCATTACCCATTTGCCGACTGATATTGTCGTACAATGTGAACAAGAACGTTCTTTCCACAAAAACAAAGCCTTTGCAATGAAATACTTAAAAGCTAAATTGTTTGACTTAAAAATGCAACAACGCAATGATAGTCAATCAACCATTGAAAACAGCCAACCTGACATGAATAGGATTCCACCGGTTCGCTCTTATGTGTTGGATAAATCGTACATTGAAGACTTACGCACCGGTTTAAAAACCGAAGAAGTGTGGGCAGTGCTGGCTGGCGATTTAGATGACTTTATTAAAGCTTGCTTGAAAAGTGGCTTATAACCCTAATGGCACGCACGATAGAAATTTTGGTTATGCAAGAACCGGTTTGCAACTAGTGAACTAAAGTTTTTGGGTAGTCCTGTACATGTAGTGATTTGACGGATGCTATCCCTTGCCGGGATAGTATCCGTTTCAACACCATCACGACGATTACAGGACTACCTGTTTTTGCTAGGGAACGAAGAAAAATTAATTTCCCCAAAATATGTACAGTGCCCTTTAGGGTACTTGAGCTTTTAGTTATTTTATTTTTTAGCCGATACCACCTCTTAGCCCCAACGGGGCGTATTATCTACGCCCGTGGCAACGCCCCTGGAAATGAAGTAAAAAAATAACAAGTCCAGGGGCGATGCCCCTGGCTATATTAATTTCGCCCCGTTGGGGCTAGAAAAGTGGTGGCCTGGGATTGGAGCGATCGTGTACTAGTACAAGAGAGCGAAAATATCAAGACTCATGGCTAAAAGCTTAAGTCCCCTAAAGGGGACCCGCCCCAACAGTTGAAATTTTTTAGTCCCCTTCAGGGGACTTGAGCTTTTAGACAACTGCTTTCGCGCCAAAATTTTTGTGCGCAAAAACTTCTTTGCTACAAGCTGTTGGCTGAAGTGGTCTCGAAACTTCAGCTTTCCTGCACTAGGGAGAGAAAAAAGATTGTTTTTGTGAAATTATTTATCTGAACATCTATAAGCTCCGGCGTAAAGTGTGATAATATAATTT